>CAZLFS010000048.1:0-5205 GCA_964559005.1 uncultured Candidatus Saccharibacteria bacterium | reverse complement strand
GGGCTACCAGTCAATCAGATAGTTTTCCCCAGCGTGTTAATTTTTATTTAATGCGGCTGTGTTATGATGACACAGCTATGAAAAAAGCCTCAATATTTTTTGTACTTTTCGCTATCATTTTTGGTTATTTCAGCCGAACTTATGCAGATAGTGTGCGGCCCGGAATAAATATTAAAGATTCAAGCGGAACAATTTATTCTGTTGCAGCAGATGGATCTTCTTTGCATCCGTATACTTCTGCAGGAGCCTTTTTGTCTTATGGTTTTAATTCTTTCGGCGCGGTGCGGACAATGAATTCTGCTGAATCCGCTTTGCCAAAAGGAAACTTTATGCCGCCGCGAGAAGGGAAATTAATTTGTTCTGATCACGGCGCAGACAAGGGAACTTGCTATTTGATCACCAACGCACATAAAGCAGGCTTTGTCAGCGCGCAGGTTTTTAATGATTTGGGTTTTGATTTTGACAATGCTTTGACAGGAGATCTTTCCTGGTTGCCAAGCACAGCTAATATTTCTGATGCCAATGCTGCGCATTTGCCTGGAGTTTTAGTTAATAAAGGCGGAACAATTTTTTTGGCAGGGGACTCTGGCTTAATTGGCATTCCCAGTTTGGCAGTTTTTAATTCGTGGGGGTTATCGTTAAATGATGTTGTAAAAGCAAATGATTCCGATATTGAGCGGCCGACTGTTGCAATTTTGAGCCAGCGCCAGGAGGGACAATTTATGTTTGCTTCAGCCCCAGTACCCGTTGCGCAAAGCACTAATGTTGTGCAAACCACCGCGCAATCGGTAGACCCGGGTTGGCAATTTACTGTTTATTTTACGCCAGTTGAAGCTTACTATTCCGGAGCAGCAACTTCTGTTTACGGATGTTTTTCTTCAGGAGATTCGTTTTGTGACAATTATTTAGGCGATTTTCCGGATGATTTCTTGAATGAAATAAAAATAGAAGGATCAGGCAAGCTGACCAGCGGTGTGCATCCTGGAAAATATTTGGGCTATGACCCAAACAAGGGCTTTTGGCTAGAAAATGCTCCTTTAGCAGCAGATGGCAATCCGGTAACGCCTTACGTTACGGCCGCAGGCGATCCAACTGTTGCATTTGGCACTCAATTCACAATTGTGAATTGCGGCATAGACGAAGGTTCGAACTCCGCACTCGATGCTTCAGTTTGCAATAAATTAAAATCAACGCAGTGGCGCGTTGATGATCGTTTTTCTTTGGGCACAGTTGGCAAACACTTTGATTTGTACATCGGCGAGCAAACATCAGCAAATTTCAAAAGCTGGTCAAATCCTTTGATGATTTCGACCAGCAATGGCGCAGTCCAGTTTAGCAATTAGCGGCTTGTATTTACACGCCGATTGACTTTAATTCGTCGGAAGTGAATCGTGGCTGGTCTTTTGTTACGGAACTTAGAAGGATTTCGAGTACGCCAGCAGCACGAGCTTGGTCAATCGCTTGGTGTGTGATCATTTCGCCAACATTTAAAATTACATTATCATTTTTATCTAAAATAACGCGGGTGACCGGACGGCCAAGCGCTGCGTTGATCCGGCGTTCCTCAATTTCACCGCTGGTTTGCTCTTTCAAGGTGGAAATTTTTTCTTTTGCTTTGTCTCTGAACATGCCCCAGCTCTGCTTGAAGTTTGAGCGAGCGGTTTTTGAGGATTCAGCTGCGGTTGAAGCGCCAGCCGCAGTTAATAATTCTGCTTCGACTTTCATGCGCTTGGCTTTCTCGTAAACGGCTTCGGTGATAACCTGGCCTTCTGGCACAATAATCGAACCGTTTACATCACGAATTGTTTTGGAAGTGCGTTTGCCCATAACATCTTGAAGCTCTGATGCCGTGCCTTTCGCATTTAATGCCGCGCTTTTAATTCCGCCGACTTGCGATTCCATAAATTCCGCAATTTCATTTGGCACAACTGCAAGATCTTCACCTTTGCGAAAGTGCGTCGCTGGCATGAAAGCTTTTCCCTGGTAAGCATCTTTAAAGATGCCATTGGAAACCTCATAGCCTTCGAGCATGCCACTGACCTCGTCAAAGAATAAATCAGAAATAGACCCGAGCTCTTGGCCGCCTTCACTAACTATTGGCGTGCCTTTAGTGACCATTCCTTTATTGTGGATAGCATTGTGTATAGCAGGATCTGCGCTGGCTTTAATGATGTCAAATTCTCCCGGTATCGTAACGGCATCTGTTCCGATTGCTTTAACTTTGGCAAAAGGTATGATTCTTGCATCATGAAATAGGCCTTTTTCTTCAACCAGAAAGCCCAAAACTTGTTTTGCTTCGGAATCAAAAATTATGTCTTTAATTTTACCGACAACTGCGCCGTTCTCGACTGCAACAACCGGTTTGCCAACGATGTCAGTTCCTTTATACATATTAGCTCCTTAGTTAATTACGCCCTAAGTCTATAAATGTTTGCGAATGGCCACAATTGTACAATTAGCCAGATGAAATACTTTTGAATCCTGTTACCTTAAGGCTTAAAGAAAGGAGTAATATGAGTGCGGAAGAATCAAATGACAATGTGCGCTTTGAAGGCAAGCGCCCGTCAATGTGGCCAGCTTTGTTGGCGCTGTTGGTTATATTGTTGGTAGTGGGGTATGCTTGGGCCCGGCACAGTTCCAAAAATGCGACGAACCCTTCAAGCGGACAAGGCACGCAACGCAACAACACGGCAGGAAATACTTCTGGCAATACAACAAGCCAGCCGCCTGTGATCCAGGCGCCAGTGAGCAATGCCGCTTTAACGAGCATTGCTGTTATTGATAGCGTGAATAATCCGACTTCTTTGGTCGGCAAGCAGGTTAGTTTGGCAGAAGCTGTGGTAAAGAAAGTTTATAACAATAAAACTTTTTGGGTTACGGACAGCAGCGGCAAAGAGTTGTTGGTGCATTTGCCGGATAATTTGAATGCCAATAATGTGAATGTAACGGTAGGGCAGCACCTTGTGCTTACTGGATTTTTACAAAACTTGCCCAGCGTTGGTTTGATGCGCAGCGAATGGAATCTAAGCAGTTCCGATGCCCAAACAATCAGCACCGCAAAAATTTATTTGCAGCCGGATAGCATCGCCCAAAGATAATCGATTGAGTCAATTTTAAAACCCCGATTAAATCGGGGTTTTCCATCCTTCTAAGCCAACTAAACTAAACAGTGTATTTTGGCGTATCGTAGCCATCATAACGCGTATCTCCAACGCGCTGGTCATAACTTCTGAAATAAGTGCGGCGCGTAGAGCCTAACCAAAACATTTTAATCAATGCCCAGGCAACTAGGTAATAAACAACCATTCCAATGATTGTTGCCCATTCTAAAACGCCTGTCCCGGTAGCATAGTTTCGAACAATGTTAAAGAACGGTGCGACTAATGGATGAGTAACTGAATAAATGAAATTGGTAAAACCTGAAGCAGTGCCGGCGCCGATAAGCCTTAGCACCAATCGAATTGCTAATAAAGCCTCTACAATTGCCAACAGAAATTTTACAATTCTAGTCAGAGTTGCTGAAACATTGAACGAGTTTACGTTGTTGTATGTAACTTCACGCATATTGTTCACATCCTTTCTATTAAGGATATTCTTAATTTAAGGATTTTTAAGCTTACGCTCAACTGTGAAGATGCGATAAAAAACCAGGGCACGCCCTTGATTTTTAGGCTATTTTTCTGATATAATTGTCTATCCAGAAGGTAATATTAATTTATTAGATTCTTATGAAAAAGGCGTTAATAGTCATTTTGGCACTGCTGATTATTGGAGGGGGAGTACTTTTGGTCATTTCGAAATCAAACCAAGTGAAAAATAGCAATCAAACTGATCAAAATAACCAAACCGGCCAGAATTTTCAGGTTACTGATAGCGGGCAAACAGCAGAGCCGCCCCGCACAGGGGAAGGTTCTGCAGGTGCACGGAATCAGAACGGAAGCAATCCGAGCGCGGAAAATCAAAGCCAGCCTGGAAAGGTTGCTGGTTTGGAAATAACCAAGTCTCAAGTGGGTTCGCAAACAGATTCAACGCAAACAAAAACAACGGCGCCAGTCACAAAACCAAAATCAGTTTCAGCCCCGACAACGAAAATAATGCGTGTCAGCGGCCTTGGTTTTGAAGTTTCTGTGCCATTAAATACTGGCGCACGCATCGAAATTACCAATGATGATGAAGTCATCATGTATGATTCGAAAACTTTGAACCCTTTTGCAATTATGGCTGTCCGCCCTGATGTTAATCAAACTCTTAATTCTGTATTAGCGGAATTGCAAGGCAATCCTCAAAACACCAATATCCAGCGAATGGCTGTAAATGGCATTCCGGCGTTAAGTTATCATAATCCTCAATACGGCACTGTTATTGCCCTGGTGCGCGGAAACAATGTTTATTTCCTCGAAGGGCAACTTGCAACGCCTCAAATGTACCGCACCCTGAAGTTTTTCTAACACTTAGTGCTAAGGTCTTTTTACTTCGTACTTTGAGCGCTCGGCTTGCATGCCGACGCAGTTTGTTTAAATGTGTTTTTCGCTGCCAATTTTGCAGCTTTCATTGTTTGCGTAGCTGCACTCTTTGCTGCTCGGAAGTCGCTTTCGGCTTTTTTCAGTGCCGCCTTTCGCGCGTCGCCAGTTAAATTTTTTGCAGCATCGAAAGCCGCTGCTCTTTGGCTCTTTGCGCTATTTAAAGCAGCGAGGTATGCAGCCTGCGCATCAGCTACGGCTTTTTGGCGCTGGTCAACTGCTGCTTTCATGCATTGGCTTTTGCCAGAATCGTGGTGCGCTTGTGGCCGTTCTTGTTTTACTCGGGTAGCGCTAAGAGAATTGCTGTCATCAGCCAAAGCAAAGCTTGTGGACAGCAACAAACCGGAAACGATCAAAGAAAATGCGATTTTCTTCATTTTTTGTTTGTGATTAATTCTGCAATCTTTATGCTTTAATTATAGCACCTTTGCAACACTTATCGTATTTTACAATTGTAAGCTTTCAAAAAAACCTATAAATTGTAAGCCACGGTAATACACTAATTAATTAAACAAAAATGCCTAGAAAATATGGAAAAAAATCTCAAAGGTCAGTCAAAAGTGCCATGCACAAATATAAGCGAGGAAAACTCAAAAGCGGAAGCGGCAAAAAAGTTAAAAACAGAAAACAAGCCATTGCCATTGGACTTTCTAAGGCGCGGCGAGCCGGTGTGAAACTTCCGCCG
>CAZLFS010000047.1:1191-5363 GCA_964559005.1 uncultured Candidatus Saccharibacteria bacterium | reverse complement strand
GTCGAAGAAACCGGCCAAACTGATTCGTTCCTGGTTTCCGGCCGTGGCGAGCTGCACTTAGGCATCTTAATTGAAACAATGCGCCGCGAAGGCTACGAACTGCAGGTTTCCCAACCAGAAGTCATTTATAAAGAAGAAAATAGCGTCAAAATGGAACCGTACGAAATTTTGACTGTAGACGTGCCGAACCAATATCAAGGGCCTGTAATCGAGGAAATCGGCAAGCGCGGCGGCGAACTGCGCCACATGGAAACTAACGCGGCAGATGAGATCCATGCCGAATATTTAATTCCAACACGCGGCTTAATTGGCTTGAAAAATTCTTTGCTGACCAAAACGCGCGGCACCGCAATCTTAAATAATCTTTTTGATTCTTACCGCCCGGCGATCACGGAAAAACTTGAAGCATCCAACTCGCACGGCTCGTTAATTTCAGCTGAAACTGGCGTTTCCAATGCCTATGGCCTAAACAATGCCCAGGAACGCGGGATATTATTTATCGGCCCGGCAGTGGAAGTTTACGAAGGCATGATTGTCGGCAAAAATAATTTCGACTCTGATTTGGAAATTAATGTTTGCAAAACAAAGAAGCTAACCAATATGCGCTCTTCGGGGTCAGATGATGCGATCATTCTCACTCCCCCGCGCGAAATCAATTTGGATTTTGCATTGGAATATATTGGCAATGATGAGCTGGTTGAAGTTACGCCAAAAAACATCCGCCTGCGCAAAAAGATATTAAACGCGGTTGAACGCAAGCGCGCATCAAGATAATAGGACAGAATACAGTTCACGCATACCAAAACCCCCGAACAATTTCGGGGGTTTTACTTGTTTCGTCGGGCTACCGGAGCACGCTGTCAATAATCATAAAAAACTGCAGCGATGCGGGATTGCTGGAAGTTTTTGTTTCTTCATCGAGCAGCTCAAGCTTGCGCAAAAATTCCAGAATTTTTTCGATCGCAAACTGGCCGGCGATTTTTTTGTAAACAAACAAACGGCCAGAATTGTAGCCAGTGACTTTTGCAATTTCCGCATCTGGCTTGCCTGCCATATTCTTAACCATTAAAATTCCACGAAATTGTTCGGCAAGTAAAGCAGATAAGCTGATCACTTTGTTTTTTTCGTCAACGCCGGCAAATCGATCCATATAATTCGTAAGCAGCTGGACAGCTACAGGCTTTTTCCTGTCGCCTATTGCATTTGTAATGTTAAAAACATTTTCATCAAGGTTTTCGGCGGTGAGATTTTGTACGGTATCTGCGGAAACCTTATGGTTTTGCGCAAACGCTTTCAATTTCAAAAGCTCCATCTCCGCCTGCCATAAATCATAAATTTCCCTGCCAAAATTACCTTGGCCGATACCAAGGCGCTGCAAAAACATTTCCAACGCGCGCGGCTCGAAATCGATATTATATTTATTTGCGCGCTGCAGAACCCATTTTTTAAATTCTGCGCCGCTTGGAACGTTAAATTCTTTAATCGCAATATCCTTGTCCGCCAGCAGCTGCTTAACTTCGCTTTTGCGCTTATCTAAAGTAGTTTCAATAAAAACCAGAATATTAGAGGATTTTTTCAATTGCTTCCACTGCTCGGCATTTAATTTTTCAGCAATGCCATAAAGCTTAATTAAGCTTTGGCCGCCAAAAAGCGAGCCGGAGTTGGCAGCGTTGATGATTTGCTGCGCTTCGGCATCATCGAAAAAACTTTCAGTGTTCAGTTTTTTTTCAGATTGCAGCGAAAGCAGGAATTCCCTTTTAGAAAAATCATCCTCGCCGAGCAATAAATAAATCATGCCTTATTCTAGCATTTTTTTGCGCGATTGTGGCCTTGAAAAATCCAGTGATTTTCGATATAATTAAAGACGTTTAGTGCCTGCGCCCGTAGCTCAATTGGATAGAGCGCGTGGCTTCGGACCACGAGGTTGTGGGTTCAATTCCTGCCGGGCGCGCCAAAATTCAGGGTTGGTAGCTCAGCTGGTAGAGCAGTTGCCTCTTAAGCAATTGGTCGTGGGTTCGAGCCCCACCCAACCCACCAAAAAAAACACACCATTTTCATGGCGTGTTTTTTATTTCGGCACTGGCGGCGGGAAAGTTGCAAACGGATCGATAAAGCCGGAAGCCTTTGGCACAAAATTGAAGGTGTCGTTATAATGGTTCACTGCCGCATCGTAATTATTAAATTCAAAATGCGAAACATGATGCGCGCCAAAAGATAAAGTGCTTTCCGCGTTTAATGCCGAATATAAATTCTTTAAAGAATAAATCTCATAAATGGCCACAATGATCAAAAGCGCCGCTAACACATAGCTGGCAATGCGCACATGGTCGGTTTTTAAGAAATCAAATTTCATCGGTGTATTAAAAAATTTCCGAAAATTGTTGCGCCAAGCACGTTTTTGTCGCCGAGGCCAAAAGATACGGCGCTTACCGGAGCAACAAAATAACTGTTTTCCAAGTACTCTACAAAAGCAACAATGCTTGGATAACTGCCTTTAAGGTTAATTACGTAAGGAACTGCATATAAATTTGATGCAGACGGGACCTGCTGGGTTTTATCCGCCGTGCCGGAAAGCGCCAAACTCTCGCTTACGCCACTGACACGCGCCGCGCTTTCAATATGCTGAATTTCATTAACCAAACGGATATCTGAAGTAAAGAAATCTTCCGGCTGGATTTGCTTATCTTTAAGCGTATTCAGGTCGCGCTGCATCTGATTGACATTGCGCACCTGCTCTTCAAGCTTTTGCAGCTCATCAATTTGAGTGCGATGGTCATACTGCAATTTTGTCAGGTTATCCGCAAAGCTCGGCAATGCCCAAAAGAGCACCAGCCCGGAAAGGGCCAGCCAGCCAAATATCCATGCATATAATTTATTCGTTGCGTTGTTCATTGCGCGTTTAATGCATTAGCTGTTAAGAAAAAGGTGTAATGGAATTCCGTATCAACCGGCGTTTGCAAATTTTCTAGCGGCAAATTTATATTTTTGAATAGTTTTGATTGCGCAATATTTGCGCGCAGCTGCAAAACCGCATCGCGGTTCAAGCCAACGCCGGAAATATCAATCCTGCCGGTTTTTGCATTGGCAGTAAAATTTTCAATTAATATTTGCTGTGGCACCAATTTTGCGAAAGCGATCAAAACGTTTGACCAGCGCGGATTGCTTTTCTGGAGATTGCTATAATCATTGACAATGTTGTTGTAATAATCGATTTTATTTTTTAAAGCAACATTATCAGTTTTGCTTAACACCGCTTTCTGCCTCTGAATTTGCGAGTCAAGGTTGCTCAAAGTGTAATCAAAATAAAACTTTGCTGCTAACAGCACGCCAAAAACCAAAACATAACTCAAAAAAGTCCAGCCGGCAAAAATTTTGAACTTGCTAAACAGCACTTCTTTTTGCACAGCATCTTTTTCGTTTTCAGGAAGTAAGTTAACTGCTTTCATAGCACAAGCTCTGAACCGCGAATACCCAAGCCAATAGCGGTGGTGTAGCTTAATGAATCAATGCGCGAGAATGGCGGCTTTTCATTGCTTTTAGCATTAAAAACGTTGATCCAAGGGTTGCCCTGAATAATATCAATTTGGCTGTCTGTCATTTTTGAATACAAATAGCTGCTTAAGTGCAACAATTTGGCAGTCCCGCCGCAAAGCATAATCTGCGTGATTGGCTTGCCGCCGTGGTCAATATGGAATTTAATAGTGTTCATCATTTCCGCCACCAGGCTGTCTACCACTGGCACTAATGCTGCCTTAACATTTTGGTGCTCTTTATTATCATCCAAGCCCACTTCCCTTTTGATCTTTTCCGCCTCTTCAACAGTTACGCCCAGTGCGCGTGAAATGCTTTGGGTGAAAGCGTCGCCTGCAATCGGCACAGAAGAAGTAAACTTAAGATGCCCGTTTTCAACGACAATAATGCTGGTGCGATAAGTGTTCATATCTAAAATCAGGCTGCTGCCGTCCTTTTGCCCGGCAGGGATCAGCGCGCGAGCGCAAGCTGCAGACTCTACCTCAAACGCGACCGGGCGCAGGCCGCCAAGCTTATAGACGCGCAGCAAATTATCAACATAATCTTTTGGCGCGGCAGTAACCAAAATATCCAGCTTCTCGTCATGTTCGGAAATAATTTCCCAGTCCAAATAGGCCTGGTCAATCGGAATTGGAATGTAC
>CAZLFS010000047.1:0-1181 GCA_964559005.1 uncultured Candidatus Saccharibacteria bacterium | reverse complement strand
AATGTACTGCTCTGCTTCGATTGGCACTGCGGTGACTGCCTGCTCTTCAGTCATTTTTGGCACTTGAATAACGCGCACAAATGCTTTTGACTCCGGAATCGAAGCGACAATGCGGTCAGTGTTGATTTTGCCAAAATTTAAATTCTTAACCATGTTTTGGATATTTTGGACCAAAAGGTGCTCATCCATAATTACATCATTAACCATAATGCCTTTTGGCATATTAAAATCGCCGTAAGCCAAAAGCTTATAGCCATCTGCTGTTTTTCCCAACTGAATGATCTTTGCTGAAATATCGCTTAAGTCAAAGCCAAATGCCGGCTCGTTTTTCGAAAAAATATCAATTTTTGGCAGTTTTAATTTCATTTTTTGTTTTAGCTATTTCAAAATAACGTACGTGCCAGGATTATATTGCCAGGATCCTCCCGGGCCGCTAGCAAAGCTCGAGCTTGCCAAGCCGCTTGTATAAGTAATTATAGCATTATTCGCTAAACTAACCGCATAACCTGCCAATTGATTGGCTTGAACATTGTTCGACACCAAAATTGTGCCGTTAGACGTATAGAAAACCGCGCCGTTTGCGTTATTGTTAATCGAAATCGCGCTTGTGCCGCTGTTGGTGCTAATAACTAACGGCGTGCTGTTCGGGTTGCCATCTCCAGTAAAAACAACATTATTGTTAACAGTTATGATCCCGCTGGTTGATAAATTTGAAGGGTCATCAGCCATAATCATGGTTCCCAAATTGCCCAAAGAAGGGTCAATAGTTAAATGCGAGCCGTTAGCAAAAACAAGATTGCCTTTAACCCAAACCGGTCCGGTCATATTTAAAGTGCCGTTAATGGTAAGATTGCCATTAATCTCTTTCGGGCCAAGAGTTTGCGTGCCGCTAATTGTATATGGTCCCGCAATTACTCCGCCTGCAGTAGCACTTTGCTCCCATTCGCTAATTTCCGCTTGCGAAATCGGCATTGCTTGCGGCGGCATATCTGTCTGGTTTGAGTAGGCATTCCCCGTGACAGTACAGGTATTTGTTTGGGAAAAATAAGCATTGCCACCTACGGAGCAAGTTTGAATTGAATGCGCGCGCAAATCGCTGCCAACAGTAACGCCGCTTAAATAAGTATTTGCAGTGCCTAAAAAAACCTGGAAGTCAAAATCACCGCCAGCGCTGGCCCAAA
>CAZLFS010000046.1:0-5368 GCA_964559005.1 uncultured Candidatus Saccharibacteria bacterium | reverse complement strand
AAAGCTGTAAAGCAAACAGGCTAAGGATGCCAACCGGAGTAATACTTTGGCCGGGATTGAGCCCAAAGAATTTCGTTGCTTTTGGCATCACGTAATGGAAAACCGGAATCATTAACAAGAAAGTGACAACGCTTGCGGCAATAGCATAAAGCATACTCTCAATTATGAATGGCAAACGAATATACCAGTTTGTCGCACCAACGAGGCGCATAATCTCAACCTCTTCGCGGCGATTGTAAATTGTCAGCCTGATCGTGTTAAAGGTAACTAGGACAGCAATTAAAGCGAAAACAATAATCAGAATAAAGCCGCCCTTTCTTACTGCGGAAATTATTTTTGCCAGGCGGTCAATTTCATCGCGGTAATCCTGGTAATTTACCTTCGTAATATACGGCTGAAAATTAGGGTTGTCTGAAATTTGTTTTGATAAATCCTGGTACTGATTTAAATCCTTAGCTTTAACGTGAAGTACGGCAGACAAAGGATTACTGCTCAAAACATTTACCGATTCAAGGATCAACGGTTCGTCCGCGTGCTTTGCTTTAAAATCCGCCAAAGCCTGGTCGCGCGAAACATAGGTTACAGAGGCAACCTCCGGCATCTGCTGGATTTTGTCCTTTATTGAAAGGATTTGCGCTTCAGCAGCGCTATTCTTCATGTAAACGCTGACATCAACACGATCCTGCACAGTTTTCATTGCAGTAGCGCTTAAGCTGTACAGCAAAAACGTGGAAGTAAGAATTAGCAGCGTGATCAGCATCACCAAAGTTGCTGTCGTTGATAGCCAAAAATTTCTAAAGTAATTTGTCCAACCTGATTTTAATAAGCGAATGAATGAATCCATAACTTTCTAAAGTTTATAATGGCCTTTTGCTTGGTCCATCACAATTTTTCCTTTTTCTAATGTTACGACGCGCTTTTGCAGTTTGTTGACGAGATCGCGCGCGTGCGTTGCCAAAATTACGGTTGTGCCGCGCTCATTTATTTTTTGCAGCAAATCGAGAATTTCTAAAGAATTTATTTCATCTAAATTGCCAGTTGGTTCATCAGCCAAAAGCAGCACAGGGCGATGTGCCAGCGCTCGCGCAATAGCAACGCGCTGCTTTTCACCGCCAGACATTTCGCCGGGAAAATTATTGGCTTTGTCGGCAATGCCAACCAGCTCCAAAATTTTCGGCACGTCTTTTTCAATTTTATCTTCCGGATATCCCGAAACTTCCATGGCAAAGCGGACATTTTCCAATGCTGTTTTGCGCGGCAGCAATTTCATATCCTGAAAAACCACACCCATTTTCCTGCGCAAATGCGGCACTTGGTGCCCTGGAATATGAGCAACATCCACATCATCAATGAGGATGCGGCCGGAATCAGGGCGCTCTTCGCCAAAAATTAATTTAAGCAATGTGGATTTGCCTGCACCGGATTGTCCAACTAAAGAAATAAACTCTCCGTGATTAAGCTCCAGTGTGACATCATCCAAGGCAGGGACACCGCGATAAACCTTGGACACCTTCTCAAATCGAATCATATTGCTAGTATAGCAGTTCTAAACGGTTGTTTCCAGAAACTTTTCTATGAAATCGTCCAAATTGCCGTTCAAAATTTTGTCCGGATCGCTAGTTTCAAAGCCAGTGCGATGGTCTTTTACCAGCTTATACGGATGCAGCACATAGCTGCGGATCTGGTTGCCCCATTCCGGACTATGAAATTCGCCGCGGATTTCCTGCTTTTGTTGTTGGCGCTGATCTTCCTGGAGCTTAAGCAAACGTGCGTGCAAAATTTCCATAGCCTTTTCTTTGTTCTGGTGCTGGCTGCGCTCGTTTTGGATTGAAACTTTAGTGCCAGTCGGGATGTGCGTAATACGAATTGCCGAGTAAGTTGTGTTTACTGATTGGCCGCCGTGCCCGGAAGCGGTGTTTGCTTCAATTTTCAAATCTTTAGGATCAATTTTTAATTCGCTTTCGTATTTTAGAATTGGCAGCACTTCAACGAGCGCAAATGAAGTTTCGCGCGTGTGCGCAGGGTTAAACCCTGAAAGGCGCACTAAGCGGTGCACGCCTGCCTCGCCTTTTAAAAATCCATAAGCATCGTGACCGAAAATTTCTACGGTTGCGCTTTTAATGCCAGCTTCGGCGCCTTTAGACTGTTCAAGGATTTCTGCTTTAAAACCTTTTTTTTCCGCGAAACGCAAATACATGCGCAAAAGCATTTCTGCCCAGTCTTGCGCATCTGTTCCGCCCGCGCCAGCGTGAATGGAGAGAATCGCGTTGTGGTCATCGTATTCGCCGGAGAAAAACGCTTCGATGCGCGCTGCGTGGTACTTTTCTTCCAAAGCCTTAAAGGAAGCCTCTGCCAGTGCGGTGCTTTCAGATGGCAGCCTCGTCCCCGCTGCTGCATCGCTCTGCTTGATTTCTTCGGAAACAAAAGCAAACAAATCTTCTAAATCTTTTTGCAGGCCATTCCAAAAATCAACCTGCTTTTTGAGCGCATTGTATTGTTCTGATTTTGCTTTTGCCTGATTTTGGTCAGCCCAAAAATCCGGCTGCTGCATTTCATGTTCAAGCGCTGTTAGCTGTTGCTGCTTGCCAGCGAGGTCAAAGACGCTCCTTGAGGCCGGTGACCTCTGACATTAAATCTTGGATGTTTTTTAGAAGTTCGTGCATAAAATTTAAGGCAATTTAACAATAAACCAATTCCAAATGTAATTCTTGCGCGGATCTGGCAATTTTCCGCTCTTCAGCACTTTCCATTTGCGCGGAGCTACGACTTTTTTTAAATCCTTTGGCGTAAAATAATTAAAGTGGCGCTGGTCTTCTTCAGTTTCAGGGCTCGGCCTCATTTCAGGCAATGTAATGTAACCATAGCCGTGTGGAACCAACTTTTCGATATTGGAAAGCATTAAGTCCCATTTTTCGTACGGCACATGCATTAAAACTGCTGAAGCCCAAAATGCATTAAAAGTTTTTTTGGGCAAAGTTTTTCGATCAGCTATATCCATATAGCCAAACTTTATTTGAGGATACCTGAATTTCGCCAATTTAAGAAATGACTTACTAATATCATAACCCTCATATTTTAATTTTCTGCCAAGACCCAAAAAAAGCGGCACAGTAATGCCATGTGCAGAACCAATTTCAATAACTCGATCGCCTTTTTTCAAAAACTTCAAAAATGACCTAAACTGTTCTATTTGATAAAAAGAATCGGTTTTTCTTTGTGCCCACTGCTGCGCATTTTTTTCGTAGTACTGTTTGGTCGGGTTACTATTTTTCCTCATGGCCGTATTTTTCATCCAGTTCGCGCTCTTTGACGCGCTGTTTGGCTTCAGAATCTGCGCGCGACCAATAATAATCGTTGTGGTCAACATGCTTCATCATATCTGCGCGCCACTTTGAGCGCTGCGCAATTAATTTATGCATTGCTTGGGCGGCTTGGCGGTAATTTGGATGGCCCTGCGGCGTGGAGCGCAATTCCAGCAAATGCATTGCCTCACGGTCATTAAAGGCAATAGACCAGCGCACATAATGTCCGTGCAAAACCGCATATTGCGCAAGCATTGGATCAATTTTATGTATTGCATCAAATAATTGATTCGATTTTTCTACGCAAGCGCGCACTTTTTCTTCAAAGCCGGCTTTAACCAATTCTTCCGGCATATAAAAACCGAGTTTAGTTGTGAAAAGCTGGCGCTGCTGTGAATTCATGCGGTGGCGCATTAAATCCTTGTAAACGCCCCAGTTAGTCACCAAATCAAAATAATATGGATAACCGCTTTCCAGTGCGCGGCCAGGGCGATTGCGGCGATTGGCTCGATCATGCACATAAGTATTTACAACTTCCATGTGCGCTTCAGGACTCATATATTCAACGACATTCCATAAATCATTCATGGACATTTGCGTATACGAATAAAGCATGGCGCAAATTTCAATGATGTCTTGCGCTTCTTGAATCAAAGAGCGCACCAATTCCGGCGTTGGCTCTTTGCCCTTAAGCTTATCTGCAATCATGGCTTCGCCGTAATCAATCAATTCATAAGCAGGCAATTCTGTTGGTTGGCTGACTTTTTCAGCAACGCCAAGCTTTTTTACCAATTGCCACATATTTTGATGGATCTCATTGGTGTATTCATCTCTTTTCGCACGTCGGACGTACTGGGGAATAACTTCGCTGGTTGCTTTCAAAGTTTGTTCGCCGATTTTTTTAAATTCCGGAAGGTTTTGGGTTAGCAAATGCGAGATTATTGTTTGATAAAATCTGCCGTTGCCAAACATGCCGACATTGGTGAAAGTAGAAAGCGGCAAAAGCGCGCGCAATGTGTCGCAAGCTTTGGCGCGCAAATCAAAATTGTATGTTTGCTTGAACGCCTTCTGGTCTTTTTCATCTTTAAGGTCAACCCATTTCTCCTTTACACCATCGCCATTAATATCATATTCAGCGTCTTCCAAAGATTTCAGGTTTATAAAATACACTTTCATTGGCTCAACCAAATCCGCGTATATTTGGAAAATAAAATCCATAGTTTCAACATATTGCGCACCAAAGCCAGGATTCTTGGCAAGCTCATCGCCGCGATAATACAGCCAGCTCCCCTGCTCATCACGCTGGTCATAAAGCACATACCTCGTTGACTGTTCGATTGGCGAACCGCCGATGCGGTGATCCTCAATTTCCTTTGTTGCCAACATCGAAATGCGCTCAAAAGAAACGTGTGCGCCTTCAAGTTCGCCCACAGAGTCATCACCATAAGCAACAAGCACGCGCGCGATCAATTCGTCAGCATGCTTTGGGTCAATATTCCCTTCCTGAATAAATTCCTTTAGCAAAACCTCGCGAAAACCGCCTTTTGCGCGCGAATAGCGAGCATAAGCAGCACCAACAATCCCCTCCAAGTTTTTGATCGCAAAAACATTTTCATCAGTGGAGGTAACATATTTTTTTAGAATTTCTTTTTCTTCATCTGTAAACATAAATCCCCTTGTACTTAGCTACTTTGTACTTTTTACTTCTTCAGTGCTATTCTGCGCACTAAATTCCAAACTTTGGCGTGCACTTGTTCAGGCGTCAGCAGTTTCCCCTCCTCAAAACATTCGATAAGTTTTGTATTCGGGAAAAGTTCAGCAATCTCAATAAACGCTTGTTCCGCGCGCTTTAAATGGTTAATATCTGCCTCATGGATGTCGCGCTTCTTGCCGTTTGCATATGTGCGCATTTCCTTTGGCTTCTTATCAACTAATTTTTGCGCCACTTCTGCCGGCACATTCAAAATAATATTTAGATCCGGCTTTGGAATGCCAAAAATATTATACTCCAAATCATCCAGCCATTTAAAATATTTGATCCGTTCCGCACGATTTTCGATTTTGCC
>CAZLFS010000045.1:0-5553 GCA_964559005.1 uncultured Candidatus Saccharibacteria bacterium | reverse complement strand
TTATTGTAAGCAAGCGGCACATTAAAATTCATAAAGTGCACTAAATCAAGGTTATGTTTACGCAAGAGCAAATAAAATTTAGTTTGCTCGGCAAAACTGTTGTGCGCAAAATCTGCCTTTACCAGTTTGATGTTGCTGAAATTTTCAAAGCCGGCTTTGCTGAAATATTCCAAGTCGCGCACAAATAAAATATAGTCATTGTGATGGTCAATCTCCAAAATCTTTTTAACAAGCTCAAAACTATACCTCCCGATTCCAAAATCCAAGCCTGACATTCGTAGATCTAAGCCAATTCGCATAAGTGTTCGTAAATTTGATTTGCTGATTGCTGCCAAGAGAAATTTTTCACCCGCTCAAGCCCTTTGGCAATAAAATGCTCGCGCAGCTTCTGGTCAGCAAGCATTTCGTTAATCGCAGCGACCAAATGATCGACACGATACGGCTCCACAAGCAGCGCTGCATCGCCGACCACTTCTGGCATCGAAGTGCGCGCAGATGTTATTACTGGCGTGCCGCACGCCATTGCTTCTAACGGAACAAAGCCAAAACCCTCGTAATAAGATGGGTAACAAAGGAGATTAGAAAGTGCATAAAGATAGGGCTTATCCTGCTCCTCAACATAGCCTAAAAGCTTAATTTTGGCGTTTTTAGAGGAGTTTTTGATCTGATCGATCAAGTTATTATACAGCCATCCCGCGCGCCCGGCAATAACCAAATGCGCTTCCGGATCAGAAATTTTTTCAAATGCCGCAAGCAAGCTTTCAAAATTTTTGCGCGGCTCTAAAGTGCTTAAGCCTAATATAAATTTTTCAGGGAGTTGGTACTTTTCCTTAACTTTGTGCTTAATCCTTTGGTCCAAATTGTTATTGAAACGCCGCTGGTCAATGCCAGGGTAAACCACTTTTATTTTATTTTGGTCTATGCCGAAAAATTTGATTAAATCAAATTTGGTGTATTCAGAGTCGGCAAAAATAATATTTGCCCGTTTCGCCGCTTTGCCGTATCGAATAAAGCGGTGCCAAAGCCTGCGCTTTAATGAATAAAATTCCGGGTGCATTATCGGCGAAAGGTCGTGAACTGTTAATGCAAGCTTGGTTTGCGGCCTGATTGCAAACGGGCGCAAATCCGGCATCCACAAAACATTAAACGGTTTGTAAAGATTTTCGAATTTTGGCACATTCAGAAAAACCAGCGCGGCATTAAAAATTTTATTTGGGATGCGCGTATGCAGGGCTTGTAGATGCGTTTCGGGCATACTGACATCACGGAAGCTATTGTAGAAACCAAAGAGGCTGCCATCCGAGGCTGCCCTCCGAGGGGCATCCTCGTTGTTGAACGCGGTTAGCACGTTTAACAGGTAATTCTCCACCCCGGAAATCTTGCCGCGTGTTTCCATTAAGCTGCGTAAGTCGATTGCAATCATGCGGCATCGCCTCCTGCAGGAACAGCGCCGGCCTGTTCGAACTTTGAACGGACAAAATCCTCAAATTGCTTTTTAAAGTTTGCTTCGCTGAATTTTTCCGCTTGCTCAAATAAGTCTTCGGCAAGGAAATGCTGATTTTCAAATTCATGCACAGCATTAATCACTGCCTGCTCACTTTGTTCCAAAAAGAGCGCTCCGGTTTTTCCAGGAATCACCGTTTCCAACGCTCCCCCCTTCGCATACGCAATCACCGGCGTACCGCATGCCATTGCCTCAAGCGGCATCAAGCCAAAATCTTCTTCTTGCGGATACAAGAACGCTTTCGCACCGGAATATTCTCTGCGCAAAATTTCATCATCAACTCGGCCAAGAAAATGGATATTCTCGCCGGCAATAGTTTTAAGATGCTCCAAAACACGACCAGTGCCAACAACATGCAATTCTTTTCGCAATTTATTAAACGCCTCAACAACTATTTGCGAGCGCTTGTGTGCCTGCAGGCGCCCGGCAAGCAGATAATAATTTTCTTTCGGCGCAACCGGGTGAAAAAAACTGGTATTAATCGCCGGGTAAATTACGGCGCTCTCACGGTGGTAATATTTTTTTATGCGCTCCCGGACATTTTTCGCATTGGCAATAAAAAAATTGACGCGTTGCGCGCAAACATAATCCCAGCGGCGCATCCAGGCTAAGTACAACCTTAGTAGCGGCGCTGACGGTTTTAAAAACCAAGGCAGCTCCTCATTTAAATAAGAATCGGATTCTGACCATAAGAACCGCGTCGGCGTGTGGCAATAAGAAATGTGCAAAACATGTTTCGGCACATGAATATTTTTTGCAAAAGTAGAGCTGGAAGAAATCACCAGATCATATTGCGAAAAGTCAAAAAAACGCAATGCGAAGGGAATTCCCGGCAAAGCGTAACGAAAATCCGGCAAAAATTTATAAATATGCTGCAGCGGCGAAGAAATAATTGTCCAATCCTCAAAGTGTGGATTCAACTTTTTGTCATAAGCCAACGTGTAAACCGGCGCATCAGGAAAAATTTCATGAAGCGTGGCAAGCACGCGTTCAGCTCCGCCAAGCTGGGTTAAAGAATCGTGTGCTAGTGCAACTTTCATTCTAATAATCTTCTTTGGCCTTTGGCGCAAGGAATAAATAATAAAAGCTTTTCATTAAAACAATTAAATCCAGCCAAATTGACCAGTTTTCAATGTAATAAGTGTTTAGCTTGATTTCTTCTTCGAACGGCAAATCCGGCCAAGAAAGCTGGGCAATTTGCGATAAGCCAAAAATTCCCGGCTTCACTGTAAACATTCGGCGATAACGGTTGCGGTA
The DNA here is from genome assembly GCA_964559005.1 of uncultured Candidatus Saccharibacteria bacterium. Classification (GTDB taxonomy): domain Bacteria; phylum Patescibacteriota; class Doudnabacteria; order UBA920; family VMFF01; genus CAZLFS01. The sequence goes on along the minus strand of CAZLFS010000045.1, from coordinate 2,792 downwards.
GCGCTCTACCTCGTCAATAACGTGCGCGCGCGGGCCAACCATGCTCATATCCCCTTTTAAAACATTAATAAATTGCGGAATTTCATCGAGTTTGGTTTTGCGCAAGAACCTGCCCATACGCGTTACGCGCGGATCATTTTTTATTTTCAGGAATTCGCCGTTTTCGCCGCCGCGCGCATTGACTTTCCAAAGTTCATGGCGCATTTTTTCTGCCTCTTCGCCGCCATACTGCTCGCCAACGCTTAAATGGCTATACATCGAACGGAATTTATAAAAAGTGAAGTCCTTGCCTCTGCCGCCACGCGGCGCCGCGTATAAAACTTTCCCCGGCGAATCAAGCTTAATCAAAATTGCCAGCACTAAGAACAGAGGTGAGGTCAGCACAAGGCAAACCAATGCGACAACAATATCAAACACTCTTTTATAAACCTTGCCCCAACCGTCCAAAGGCGTGTTGCGCAAAGAGATGACCGGAATACCTTCGATTGATTCGGTTTCAATTGCATTGCGCTGCACTTCAAAAAGATTAGGCACGAAGCTGTAGCGCAAGCCTTTGTTGCGGGCAAATTCAACCAGTTTCAAATTCAAATCAGAATTTACATTTGCATCGGCTTGCAGAATCTCCTCAAGATTACCCCCGCCATACAACCGTTCCAATTCCGCCAAGACGTGCTCACCATTTGGCATTTGCGCAACAACGTCATAACCGTGCTCGCGGTTGTTCTTAATTTCTTCTACTAAAGAAACTTCTGCCTGGCTGCCAGTTAAAATTACCAATTTATGCAAGCCAAGGCCGCGCCCAAGGAAATAAACCTGGACGCGCTTTAAAATAAACCTGAAAATCGCCACAAACAAAATCGCGAAAATCCAGCCAATCAAAATGACCAGACGCGATGGAAAAATATTTTGATCAAAAAAGAAAATTAAAACGATCAGGAACAGGCCCATTGAAATCGCATTGGCAATTCGCGCCAGTTCTTGCGGAAATTTACGCGTACCCTTAAGGCTATACAAGCCATATAGCCCAAAAATTGCCAGCATCACCGGAATGACAGCGGCAATAATTTTTATATAGTTGTGCAAATCCGGGATAAAAATAATCGGAAACCTTTGCGTCACCTGCAAGCGTATGTAAAAAGACAGCAATGCTGCCAGAAACAATGCAATAATATCAACCGGTATTGAAACAATATTAAATAAAAGCTCCGAGCGCTTCATATATAGCAATTATATCATAAAAAGACACCGGTTTAAGGTGTCCTTTAGTGGCCTCAAGCAATCCGGTAAGCCGAATTCTGTCGAGGATAATCATCTGTCTAAGCGGTCAACCCGCCTCTTTCGAGGCCTATTTGACCTTGCACCAGGTTGGGTTTTCACCGTACCGGCATTGCTGCCGATCCGCGTGCGCTCTTACCGCACGATTTCAATCTTACCTGATCTCTGCTCTTGCGAACAGAGCCATCGGCGACATGTTTCTGTTGCACTAATCCCTGGGCTTGGCATTCTTGAAAAGTCACGTGAACTTTTCAAACCTACTTATACCCGGCTGGATTTCCCAGCAACCTGCTTCTTAGGCTTACACCTAAGGGTGTTCGGACTTTCCTCTCCTGACTTAACAGGAGCGATTATCTAGATTACTTGAGGCTTGTATATAATAACACAGCCGGGAGAAAAAATCAAGGTTAAAGCTTACGGGCAAGTGCCGATACAAATATCTCCGTTTGAGGTGATGTTTGAAGTGGCTCCTGAAAGATTAACATTACCCTTAACATCTAACGTTGCACTGGGCGTAGCCGTGCCAATGCCGACATTGCCGCCCATGAATGCTCCGGCATAGCGGTTGGCGCTGGTGTTTGTGCCTCCGGAAACGTCTGTATAAATACCATATAGCGTATTGGAAACACCTGAAGAATTATCTGTCAAAACGCCGTATAAGCTTCGGGCGGTAACTGTACCGGTGCTATTAACATTAGCGGTTGCATAAACAGTATTATCACTGTAGGTATTAGCGATGGTAGGGGCATAAGTTCCGCCGTTTACAGCAAAGCTGTTTAGGTTCGAGTTGAGAGGGCCAGTATTGGCAGTACCAATTGAGCTTCCGTATATTCCCACTTGCATATATCCTCCCGTGCTCAAAGGCGAATAAATGTAGCCGCTATTAGTCAGCTGGATATCTTTATTGATTAGTAAGTAGCCCCCTGGCGAAAGAGAGATGTTTGCATTCTGTGAGCCTCCATCGCTTCTCTGTAAAGTAATGCCGGAATTAGGTCCGGTAATATTTAGGCCTAAATTTCCAGAGCCGGGGGCGACCGTGACAGTGCCGACAACATTCAGAGCGGTTGCAGGGGCTGTTGTGCCGATGCCAACATTTCCGCTGTTAGTGTTATAGATGTTTGTTCCGCTTAGAGTCCAATTTGTGTCTGCGGACGCAAAGGACGCTGACAGGGCAAAGGCAGCGATCGACAGCGCTGCCAATGCTTCGGAAACATATTTCATTGTTTTTTGCATATTGTTTGGTTAATTGTTGAAGTTGATATAAATTAGAGTTTTTAAGGCTCTTATTTTTATTTATTCAATAGTACAAAATTTTTATCCGAGTACGCTTTCACTAACAGATTGATCTATTTCTATTTTAGGATTTTGATTTTTTAAATCTGACACAAATTGTTTTAATGTGTCCTTTTTGAAGCTCAAAACACCGATTTTAATATCCTTTGTTTTTCCATTCTCATCATATTCTAAAGACAATGCTTTATATATTCCACCTATCAAACCCGTTTGTATTTTTTAAT
>CAZLFS010000044.1:783-5598 GCA_964559005.1 uncultured Candidatus Saccharibacteria bacterium | reverse complement strand
ATTATCCACTTCAATTTCCGCAACATATCCCCAAGCAACCATGTTGATAGCTTGGAGCATGCTTTTCTACTCCAAATATTCGTGATTAAACAACTTTTACATCAATTTATCAAGTTAAGATCTGGCTAAAAGGTTAGCTTCCGGCTATAATTCAATTCATGACTAGCGAAAAAGTAATCCAAGTGGCTGATTTAGCCAAGAAATATAAACATTCTGAAGCCGTACGCGGGATCTCTTTTGAGGTCTTTAAAGGCGAAATTTTTGGTATTCTAGGGCCAAATGGGGCTGGCAAGACTACTACTCTGGAAATTATTGAGTGTTTGAAAAAGCAAACTGCTGGCAAATGCGAAGTTCTAGGCCTTGATAATCTGGCAAAACCGGAACAAATCAAAAAAAGAATTGGCGTTCAGCTGCAAAGCAGCGAATATCTGAATCTTCTGACTTTAGGCGAACTGATTCAATTGTTTGCAAGCTTATATAAAACCAAGGTTGATCCGATTGAAGTGCTTAAGAAAGTTAACCTTGAAGAAAAGGTGGATGCGCTTGTAAAAGAACTTTCTGGCGGGCAAAAGCAGCGCTTCACTATTGCCACGGCTTTAGTGAATAAACCGGAAATACTTTTCTTGGACGAGCCAACTACCGGCTTAGATCCGCAAGCTCGCCGCGACATGTGGAACCTTGTAAAAGAAATTAATGCGCAAGGGACGACAATTGTTTTAACTACTCATTACATGGAAGAAGCAGAATACCTTTGTCATCGCGTTGCAATTATGGACCAAGGCAAAATCCTTAAATTGGATAACCCACAAAAGCTAATTGAAGAATTATCGAAAATTTACAAATTAAGCTTTTTTGTTGACCAAAAATTAGAGCCGAATTTTTTTGAAGGCATTGCAGGAATTCGCAATGTTTTTAATGAATACCCGAAAATTGTCATGGAGATTGATGGCCTGGAACCGCTTGCCAAAATAACCGAACGTTTGGGCGAGCACAACATCAAGCATTCGTTTTTAAATTTGAAAACAGCAACACTGGAAGATGTCTACTTAGAATTAACTGGCCACGAATACGAAGAATAATATGTCTTTTACGCAACTCTTTCTTGCAAATTTTCGCATGCTTTACCGCAATTGGCGCGGACTATTTTGGAACATCGCGCTGCCGGTTGGCCTTTATGCAATCCTTTCGCTGATAAAGTTCGGCGGCAACTTTGCTGGCGGGGCATACTCGCGCTTTCTTTTGCCGGGCATTATTGCAATGACCTTGATGCAAACAGGCATTTTTAGCTTGGCATACTGGCTGATTGATTTAAAAGAGCGCGGAGTACTTAAAAGATTTCGCGTTACCCCGCTTTCAAATAGCGAATTGGTTTCTGCACTGATCTCCACCCGTTTGGTGGTAATGCTGGTGCAAATTATTTTGCTTAGCGCGATCGGCGTTTGGTTCTTTGGCGCGCATGTTTACGGCAGCATCGTCGCAATCATAATCATTTCGATCATTGGCGGCTCCATTTTCCTAAGCCTCGGTTTCTTTGTTTCGACTGTTGCAAATACTTACGATGAAGCTGCGCCAATTACAACGGTGATAAACCTGATTTTCACTTTCCTGGGAAATATTTTCTTTCAAACTGACGCTTTTCCAAAAATTCTCAATGAGATTGGCCAGAAGCTGCCAATCACCTATTTGGCAAATGGCTTGCGCCATAACTTCATGGAGCAATGGACACTAAAACAGTCCTTGCATGACATTTTTGGCTTGCTGGTTTGGCTAGTGATCATTTTGGCAATCACAATTTATTCTTTCCAAAAGAATAGCGAACAATAAATAAATATAAAATTACTTTTTTATGTTATTTATTCGGTTATTTCTTTTTGGAAAAGTAATGTTTGGCTGTTTGCCGTAGTCTGGTTCGAAACCAGAAGATACCCGCTGTAATTTCATGCTGGCGAGCTTTTGTAGACTCGTCGGAACATTCCCAGCTTCCACTGCGTAAGCCGGCACTTGCCAGGCTGCGGAAAATGCCAATGCCAACGAAATGCCAACTCGGATGCCGGTAAAAGAGCCTGGTCCGGAAACAACAACAATTTTCCTGATCGCGCTAAAATCCTTTTTTTTAAAATTTTTGTTTGCGCTTTCCAAAAACTCCGCCAGATAAGACAAGGTCTTTTCCGATTGCGAATGTTTAAATTTAAAAGACTTTTGCTGCACTTTGTCCCCAACCAAAGCAAAAGTTAACTTTTCAAATTCCGCAGTGTTTAAAAATAAGATCATTGCAAAGCTTCCTCAATTACTGAACGTTCGTCCCAAGCAATGCGCTTATTTTCCGGCAACACCAAAAACTGCTCCGAGCCTTTGCCAGTGACAATAATGATATCGTTTTGCTGGGCAATTTCAATTGCTTTTTTTATTGCCTGCTTGCGGTCAAGTACGGTTAGGACATCCACTACCTTCTTATTTTGCTCTTCTGCGATTCCCTTTCGAACATCATCCGCAATCTGCTGCGGATCAGAGTCGTAAACGTCATCATTGGTGATAATGATGATGTCTGCAAAACGCGCAGAGATTGCGCCAAATTCAAAACGCTTGCGCACGTCGCGGTGTCCGCCGGTGGAACCAAAAACATGGATTATTTTATTGTGCGGCATGCGCGCAACCGCGGAAAGCGCATGGATCATGCCGGCTGGCTCTGGCGCATAATCCAAATATATTTTTATGCCGCGATCATTTGGGATCGATTCCATTCTGCCCGCCACTCCGCGAAAAGTCCGTAAATGCTCGGCAGAATGGAACAGGCTGACACCAAGCATATTAGCTGTTTTCGCTGCCAATAATGCGTTATAGGCGTTGAACATGCCTGGCAAGTTAACCTCAAATAGCGTGCCGGCTAAAACAAAGCTGCTTGCTGATTCATTCAACTGCAACTTTTCTGCTTTGAAAACTTCTACGCCTTGAATTTCCCCGCCTGTTTGCACTTGGTTGCCAAAGCTGATGCCAAATTTATAATCTGCCTGAAACTGCGCAAAAAACTGCGCATTTGGGTCATCAGCATTAACGCCAATAATTTTTTTGCTGAAAAATGGCTTGCGCGCGGAACGCATCAAAGCTTTGAATAATTTTGCTTTTGCAGCGCGATAATTTTCAAAACCGCCGTGCGCTTCAATATGCGCCTCGGAAAGATTGGTCAATAAAGCGAGGTCGTAATCAATGCCAACATGCCTGTTTTGCGCCAATCCTTCAGAAGTTGATTCGACAATTGCATACTTGCAGCCATTGGCAAGCATCTGTTTTAGTTCGCGCTGCAGCAAAAACCTGCCTGGCATGCTCATGCCGTGGATGTTTTTTTCAACTTTATTGCCGTCAAAAAATTCAACGGTTGTAATGTAACCGGCTTTCAGCCCGGAATGGTTCAAAATCCAGGAAAGCATTTGCGTTGTTGTTGATTTTCCGGCAGTGCCGGTAATGCCGACAATAATCATACTGCGCGAGGGTCGGCCGTAAGCGACTGCTGCCAAAAATGCCAAAAATCCGTGCACAGTTGGACGGATTTTCTTTAAAAACTTTTTTGGCAAAACCCTTTTGATTGCATCAAGCAGTGGCTGCATATCAGTCTGGCGAGGTTAACTTTTCCTTACGCACTTTTTTTTCGGCTTGGACAACTTCCTTATTGCGGTCTTTTACTGCTTTCATTACCTTTTTCACCAGGCGCACCGGATCAGTATCATAAATAACATTTTTGTGCCCGCGCTTGGCAACTTCGAGAATATGCGGAATTTCTTCCACTGCTCCGCCCGTGCCGAGCAAAACGCCAATTGGCTTCTTGTCTTCAAATGCAATTGTGAACTCATTTAAAGTGCCGACGCGGCCGCAAATTTCTATTACTGCGTCAGCAGAACGCGTCAACAGCAAATTTCTGCCGGAATAATCAAAGCCGGTGTAAATGATGATATCCAAATTTGACGTTGGCAAATGGTATTTTTTGACGTGCTCGCGCATGCTGCCTGCTGGCGACAGGCCGATGGATGTGCCTTTCGCCGCTTTCGTGCCGCGCGTTGCCCATTCTGGGATGCCGATTGTTGCTCCGGTTACCAGTACTCCGCCTTGTTTTGCAATCTGATAGCCTACCTCCCAAGCTTTCTTGAATGCGCCCGGTCCGCAATTATTTGCAGCAGAACCTGAAACACAGATTTTATATTTCATCTTAACAGTCGGTTTAATTTTCTTAAGATCTTATAAATATTATACCACGCTGGTTTGTAGACATAATCATGCGTGCCAAAGTAGTCCACGATTTCTCCGCCAAAACCAAGCTTGAATTTGCTGAAGCCATACCAGGGATGGCTAGGGTCCGGCTCAACGCCCCAAAAATCATACTTAGAATAGCCATTGCGCTTCGCATCCTGGATCGCTTGCCAATGCAGCGCATGTGGCCCTTTAAGATTTCTTTTATTATTTCCTGAACCGCCAAAAAGATAAATTACTGTATCACCCCAATACAACATTAGGCTCGCAGCAAGCGCATCGTTTTCATGGTAAGCGGTGTAAAGCCGGGCTTTAATGTTTTTACCTTCGGCAAAATATTGCAAAATATCAGCATAATATTTTTGGCTGAATGTTTTAACTCTCGCACGGTCTGCAGAATCCTGGAATAGTTGCCCGCCCGCTCCAAGCTCTGAAGTGATTTTTGTTATTACGCCGTGCTTTTGCGCAACCCGAATATTGTAGCGGGTTTTCGGGTGCATTTGCTGGAAAATCTGCTCTTCGCTCAAATGCAAATTCAAAATCAAAGTTTTATGCGGATTTAAACCGATTGATTCA
>CAZLFS010000044.1:0-773 GCA_964559005.1 uncultured Candidatus Saccharibacteria bacterium | reverse complement strand
TGGATATTTTTTGCCAACTTCTTCAATAATGAATTTAATTGCTGCTGCGCCAATGCTGTTTTTTTGCGCAACAGGGCCGTAAGGGGCAAACAAATAATTTTTTCCGCCGAAATCACTTTCCAATATTTGCGCCGTGGCAACAAATTCGCCGTTTTCCAAAACTGCAACGCGCAAAACTTTTTTGCCTTCGTTTTTTTGAAAATCGCCCCAGTCCCAATCCTGCAAAAAAGAACCATTTGCCTGGACAAATGATTGATAGCGTTGCTTATCCTGTTCTGTTAATTCAATTAGTTGCATTATTTACTCAACAATTTTAAGGCTTGGCGCATGCGCTCCTCTAACGGCAAGCTCGGATTAAGTTTTTTGACAACCTCGCTGATTTCACGGTTGGAATAACCGAGATTTTCAAGCGCAACAAAAATATCTTCGGAATTTGCCGGCATTGCTGCACCTGGGGCAGCACCCATTTTATCTTTCAGCTCGAGAATAATTTTTTCTGCAGTTTTTCGGCCGACTCCGCCAATGCGGGTAAAAATTGCAGCATCCTGGCTGGCAATTGCGCCTTTAATTAAATCCGTGTTTTCTGCGGATAAAATTGATAGCGCCATTTTCGGGCCAACACCGGAAACCGTATTCAATAATTCAAAAAAAGCAATGTCCGCGGCTGAACCAAAACCGAATAAAACCATGGCGTCCTCGCGCACATGCAAATAAGTGTGCAGCGCCAACTCTGCGCCGATTGCGGATTCAATAATTTTTGGCGTTGTTAAAAC
>CAZLFS010000043.1:0-5700 GCA_964559005.1 uncultured Candidatus Saccharibacteria bacterium | reverse complement strand
TGAGCCAATATTCAAAATGCTTTTCCCATTCATTTGGGCGGATGAAATATTCGAATTCCATAAGGTCAAATTCGCGCGTGCGATAAATAAAGTTTCCAGGCGTGATCTCATTGCGAAACGCTTTTCCGATTTGGGCAATGCCAAAGGGCAAGCGCATGCGCGTCGTTTCCTGCACTTGCTGAAAGTCAACGAACATCGCTTGCGCGGTTTCCGGGCGCAAATAAACAATGTTCGCTTCTTCTTCAGCCGGGCCCATGAAAGTCTTAAACATCAAATTAAAATCTTTTGCTTCGGTAAATTCGCTGCTGCCGCATTTTTCGCATTTATATGGTTGAGTTAGCTGATCAGCGCGATAGCGAGTGTGGCATTTTTTGCATTCAATCAGCGGATCATTAAAAGTGCTCAAATGGCCGCTTGCCTGCCATACTTTTGAATTCATCATTAAAGCGGCATCGATGCCAACCATATCATCGCGTTCCTGCACGAATTTTTTCCACCACAGCTTTTTGATATTGTTTTTCATTTCAACGCCAAGCGGGCCATAATCCCAGGAGTTTGCCAGGCCGCCATAAATTTCACTGCCTGGAAAAACAAAACCTCGGCGCTTGCACAAGGAGACGATTTTTTCCATCAAATTTTCATTGGACATATAGAAAATTATAGAATCTTTACGGATAAAAAGCAAAGTGCTAAAATCCTTTTATGTGATAGATCCCTCATCCAGGAGGAGAGATGAAGGCAGCCGTCATTTCCGAAGGAACGCCGTTCGTTTACTCGGCGTCGAATTTCCGCGAAGGTCGGAATCCGGTCATCGCGCTCTGGCACGTCGGCTCCCAGCCCGGACTCGTCCGTTGCAGCAGCTGCAACCTCGAGATACCGGCAGCCGAGCACGGCAACGGCCCGGCGGAATGCCCTGATTGCCACGCACCGATGCACAACGCGAACGGCGTGCCAGTTGGCGCGCTTGGCGCAGAGTTCGACCTCTTCGACCACATCACCCAGCGCATCCACGCCCGCGCATCCTGAACGGCTCCGCAAGCAGCTGCCTGAAAAGCAAAAGCCCCGACCTACTCTTGGCCGGGGCTCTTTGTATAATCTTCAAAACCTGCCAAAAAATCTTCAAAATAATCGTACTGGATTGCCTGGCGAATTTTTTCCATCAAGTTCAAATAAAATTTTAAATTGTGCATCGTCGCAAGGCGGATTGAAAGCGGTTCCTGCGCTGCAAACAAATGGCGCAAATAAGCGCGAGTGTGGTTTAAGCAGCCGTAACAATCGCAAGTCGCATCCACCGGCGTAAAATCTTCCTCAAATTCCTGTTTGCGGATATCGATAGTGCGATAACCTTCGCGCCCGCGCTCATCGCGTGCGGAAATATATAACCGCCCGTGCCGCGCCTCGCGCGTTGGAATGACGCAATCAAAAGTGTCGCAGCCGCGCGCAACTGCTTGGACAATGTCATACGGCGTGCCAACGCCAAGCAAGTGTTTTGGCTTCTCTTCTTCCAAATGCGGAATTGCGTAATCAACCGCTTTCAACATTTCTTCTGTTGGCTCGCCTACTGCAACGCCACCAATGGCATATCCGGGAAAATCAAAGCTGCAAATCTGTTCCGCGCTCATTTTGCGCAAATCCGGAAACGACGCGCCCTGGACAATGCCCCACAATTTTTGGCCTGGATTAATCGGATCGCCGCTTTTCATGATGCGCAAATATTCATTTACTGCCCGTTCTGCCCAGCGCGCGGTTTGTTCGATTGCCATTTTACTTCTTTCATATTCAAAAGGGTATCCGGGAAAATCATCCAGAATTAAAGCAATATCACTGCCTAAATTCGATTGAATCTGTACGGATTTTTCCGGCGACAAAATTGCCGCTTTGCCGTCCATATCAAACTGGAACATTACGCCCGCTTCCATTACTTCGCGCATTTTCGCCAAAGAAAAAACCTGATAGCCGCCGCTGTCAGTAAAAATTGCTTGCTTCCAATTCATGAATTTATGCAAACCGCCGGCTTTGTAAATAAGCGCATCACCAGGACGCTGCCACAAATGATAAGTGTTTGCCAAAATCATATCTGCGCCCCAGAATTTTAATTCTTCCGAAGTGACGCTTTTGACTGTCCCTTTCGTGCCGATCGGCAAAAATATTGGCGTACGCACGTCGCCATGCGCAGTATGGATAATGCCTAATCGCGCGCGCGACTTCGCATCTTTTTTTAAGATTTCAAAATATTGCACTGATTTTAATAAAAATTTAATAACGTTCTGCTAACCTTTGCTGGTGCGGGTCCGGTTTCAACCGGCTTAGCTAAACAAGCCCCGCGAGGGGCTTGTTTTTTTAATCTCTTTTTCTGAAGAACCTTCCACCGTGCTCGTCTCTGCGCCCGCCGCGGTCATTGCGGTCGCCATGGCCGCCGTGGCCGCCAAATCCGCCGCGTCCGCGATCAAAACTGCGTTCACCCCCGCCACTGCCTTGCCCTGGCGCTGGCGGTGCAGCAAAAGGCTTGTGCGTCAAATTAATTCTGCCCTGGTCATCAATCTCTTTTACTTGGACTTTTATGACATCGCCGACTTTTACAATATCGCTCACCTGGCCAACGCGATAATTTGCCAATTCGGAAATATGCACCAGGCCTTCCTGTCCTGGAACTAATTCCACGAACGCGCCAAAATTCATCAAGCGCGTAACTTTGCCGTCAAAAACTTCGCCAACAGCAATTTCGCGGACAATATTTTTAATCCAGGCAACTGCTTTTTCCGATGCAGCCGCATCCGTGGAAGTAACCATTACCAAGCCGCTATCCTCAATATCAATTTTAACTCCGGTTTCCGCAATGATCGTGTTGATTGTTTTACCGCCAGAACCAATAACCTCGCGGATTTTGTCCGGATTAATCGTGAAGGAAACGATGCGCGGCGCATATGGCGACAAATCCGGCCGCGGCGCAGAAATTGCCTCGCGCATTTTGCCCAAAATGTGCAATCGCCCCGGTTTTGCTTGCTTTAATGCTTCTGCCAAAATTTCTTTGGTCAGTGCTTGCACTTTAACATCAAGCTGCAAAGCGGTAATGCCGTTTTCATTGCCAGTAACTTTAAAATCCATATGCCCGTTGAAATCTTCAATGCCGGCAATGTCAGTTAAAACTTTAAACTTGCCGCTTTCTTCATCAAGCACCAAGCCCATTGCAACGCCGCCAATCATTTCGCGAATTTTTACACCGGCATCCAGGAGCGCCAAAGTTGAACCGCAAGTTGATGCCATGGATGTTGAACCGTTGGACATAATTGCTTCCGAAACCAGACGCATCGTGTACGGGAAATCTTCTTGCGCAGGAATCACCGGCTCCAGCGCGCGTTCTGCCAATGCGCCATGGCCAACTTCTCTGCGGCCTGGCCCGCGCAAAGGCGCAACCTCGCCAACTGAATAACCAGGCATATTATAGTGGTGGATGTAACGCTTTGCAGTGCCCTCGCCCGGGTCTTCCATGCCATCAAGCAGCTGTTCATCGCCTTTAGAACCCAAGGTCACTGTTGTTAGCACTTGCGTTTCGCCGCGAGTAAATAGCGCGGAACCGTGCGTGCGCGGAAGCACGCCGACTTCGCAAGTAACCTTGCGCGTTTCATCAAGCTTGCGTCCGTCAACGCGGCGTTCTTTTTCCAAAATATTTTTTTGAATGTACTTTTTCATTACTTTATCCAGCGCGGCTGCAGCTTCTTTTTCGACTTGCGATTCTTCCAGCATCTCTAGGGCAGATTCTAAGCCCGGCGCAACTTCTTTATCCTGGATATAAGCTTTTTTAACTGCTTCAATAATTTCTTCTTCGAGTGCTTTGACATTTTGCTCGCGCTGTTCTTTGCTAACAACATACAAAGTCTGGTCCAGCTTTTCGTCTGTTGCCAGTTCTTTCACTTTTTTCAAAATATCTTCATTTAATTGCGCAATTTCAACTTGTGCCTTTTCTTTGCCAATTTCTTTGCGGAAATCATTTTGTGCTTTACAAAGTTCAGCCAAATACTGCTGCGCAAATTCTATGCCATTAACAATGTCTTCCTCGGAAACGAGGTTTGCGCCGGCTTCAACCATAATTATGTGCTCTGCATTGCCTGAAACAATCAAATCCATTTGGCCTTTTTCGATTTGCTCATGCGAAGGATTGAGCACAAACTGATTGTCGATTTTGCCAATGCGCACTGCAGCAATCGGCCCGCCAAAGGGAATATCTGAAATTGTTAATGCGGCAGACGCGGCATTTACCGCCAGCATGTCCGGCTCATTTACATTATCCAAAGATAAAATTGTGCAAACCACTTGCACGTCATTGCGCATTCCTTCCGGAAACATTGGCCGGATTGAGCGGTCAATGACACGCCCTTTCAAAATTGCTTCATCTGTTGCTTTGCCCTCGCGCTTTACCCAGCGTGAACCTTTAATCTTGCCTGCGGCATATAACCTTTCTTCATAATCAACGAGCAGCGGGAAGAAATCCATGCCTTCTCGCTTTTTGCCCAGCACTGCGGTTGCCAAAACAACTGTATCGCCTTGGCGCGCAAGAACAGAAGCATTGGCTTGCATCGCCAGCTTACCTGTTTCAAAAATTATTTCTGGTGTTTCCCCTAGCTTAACGCTTTTTCTTTTGGCGTCCATATCTTTTTGCCGCGTTTGCGGCCCTTTCTTCCGGGACGTCATTTGCAATCACGTTCAGCTTTAAGGGCATAAAGCTGAACGTGGCTGCCAACAACGCCGGATTTAAAATTAGTTGTTAGAATACAGAATACAGTATGGGCCCAAACTTTATTCTGTATTCTGTATTCTTTATTCTATTTTTTAAGTTTCAATTTCTCAACTAGTTTCTCGTATCTTTTCTGGTCTTCGCCTTTCAAGTAACGCAGTAATCTGCGGCGATTGCCAACCATTTGCAGCAATCCGCGGCGAGAGTGATTGTCTTTTCTGTGAACCTTTAAATGTTCCGAAACCTGGTCGATTTCTTTTGAAAGAATTGCCACTTGAACTTCAGGAGATCCGGTGTCATCTGGATGAGTTTGGTATTTCCTGATCAGCGCATCTTTCTCTTTTTTTGAAAGCATTTACACCTTTCCAATTTGCGACTAAGGTACTGAAGTACTTTGTACTTTCCCCGCCGCCTGTCTGCACGGGAGGTTTAGCTTCGGATAAAATCTACAGCAAAACCAGCGTGGAATTAATTGATTACGCACTAATTTTACCAGGTCATAAGCCAAAAAGCAAGGTCCAGGCAGTTGACTTGCCTATCGATGGTAAGGGAACATACCATCTTATCGATATCGAAAACTTAGCCATTTGTCAATGAAAAAGCCGCCTGTTTCCTCCAAAACAAGCGGCGAGAGATATGGCGTGATGGCGTGTAGCGTTATTGCTGCCAGGAGTGGCCATTTTTGAGTACGGCCTCGTAATTAATTGCCGGGGCAACTCCTGTTTCGACGATTAGTGGATCACCCAGGAAACCCCCGTTGCGCGCGAAATTCAGGTCGTGCGCAGCGCGGTGCAGAATGTTCACCACCGCAGCGACCGTCCACGCCTGGATCAGCTGCGGCGGCTGCTCAATGCGATTCTCACGGCCATTCGCCTCGTCGTAAACGTCTACGACGTGCTCGTTGATCGAAGGCGTTGCTGAAGTATCGCCACGAGTCAGCTCCGGGTAAATACGCGTTGCGCGCACAA
>CAZLFS010000042.1:0-5863 GCA_964559005.1 uncultured Candidatus Saccharibacteria bacterium | reverse complement strand
ACAGCGTTGCAGTCATGGTTTGGCCTGGCAAAAAAACCGGCGCGCCATTGCGCATAACAATGAACCCGCAAACTTCTTACATCACCATCAACAATACAGCAACGACTGCGGCGAGCAACCAGCCAAAGGCGCTAACAATCCAGCGCGGGCCAAATGATAACATCATTTCAATTAGCGGCACGTTGCCAAAAAATGCCGGCGGGCAGCTTTATCGCGTTGCAGTAAACAATCCCCTGCTATATGCTTCAAATTTATTTAAAGATGATCTGGCAAGCCAAGGCATTGCTGTAAATGGCGCAGTGCGAACTGTAGACGCAAATGCCCGCAATAACCAATCGTTAGATACTTCTAATTTAACAGAGGTTGCCAATCTAACATCGCTGCCATTAAGTGAAATTATAAATTGGACAAACAAACACAGCGACAACTTGTTTGCTGAAACATTATTGCGCCAATTGGGCGTAAATTTTGCCCAGCAAACTTCGCCGCGCGCAACGGATCCGGTAGATCAGCTTGGACTAGTCGAGGTAAAAGATTATTTGAAACAAGCGGGAATTGATCCGAACAACATCCATGTTTCAGATGGTTCCGGGCTTGATCCAACGGACACAATTACGCATGATTCAACAATCAAACTGCTGCGCTATGATGCCACCCGCCCCTTTGCGCAAACTTTGCTTGATTCCCTGCCAATTGCCGGGGTTGATGGCACTGAACACAATCATTTTCAAGGCACAGCCGCAGCCGGCAACCTTATTGCAAAAACTGGAGAAATAAATGGCGTGGATTCACTGGCCGGGTATGTTACAACTGCCAGCGGCCATCGCTTGGTTTTCAGCCTTGCTGTCCAGCAAACAAACGGCCAAAAAGTCGCCGCTCGGAAAATTATCGACCAGATCTGCATTCTCCTCGCCCAGTATAAGGGAAAAACTTAATCTTCTTTCATACAAAAAGGGTTGAAGTTTTTTGCTGCAAGTTCTGGTCCCCGAAGCAGCAAAAAATCTTTCAACCCTTTTGTTTTGCATGAAAGAAGATTAACCAATTATTTCTAAGGACGAAAGGAAGTAGCTGGTAGTCCGCCCCTCATCAGTGTGAACCATTGCTTGCACGGGATGGAGCCTTTCCGTCTGATGCATCTCCTTAAGCTCCTCGACCTGGTAACGGCTCAACGGCAGCAGGTACGTCACCACGCCTTCAACTCCCTTGCGTGTGCGGACGCGTTTATGCAGCCACTTCTGCTGCAAACTGCGAATAATCCCGACACGTTCTGCCGGATCCCCTCCAACAGTATCATTGCCGTACCAGATATACGCGCGCAGCCTTCTGCAGCCCTGGCTCGATCGCGGAGCTTCGAGGTTATGCTTCTCAAAAAACTTCAGCATCGCTTCGGTCGGCCGGCGCTTTGACGCGCGTACTTCAGTGCGAGGAACTACTCCGAGCAGCTGCTTGGTTAAGCGCATTATCTGGTCTTCTGAATCGCGCACCTGCTCTTGCAGCTCTTGGATCTTCTCCCAACACTCGCCGCACGCGTGGTATTCGTTGTTTTCCACGCCTTCCTGAAGCAGCTGCTGCTTGTCCAAAGGCCTGCGGCAAAAAGTGCAGAAACGGTCGGCAAGTTCTGTGGTTGGCTTCTTCCAGCATTCGGTGCAAGTCAAGCCTACTAACGTATGTGTTCCACTATCCACTACGTGCCCGCAAGAATAACAGTACCGCTCGAAGCGCGCGAGGATCTCATCCCAAATTGCTTTATCCAAATGGTCTGCCATCTCGCGCATTTCGCTTTCGGTGTACTTACGGCGTACTCCTGGCGCAAGCCCGCGCTTAATTCGCTCGTTCTTATAATCCTCTATGCTCATTATTCCCCCTGGTTGCGTTGTGAACTACCCATTTTAGCAGAAAAACGCCGCTTCCACAAGGCAACACCTTTCCGCTATAATTAAAATGATGATTCGAAAAAATTCGAAACAAAAACAAATCGCTTTTACTTTAATTGAATTGCTAATCGTTATTGCAATTATTGCGTTATTGTCGAGCATCGTGCTAATCGCCGTTTCCAACGCAAGAATAAAAGCGCGCGATACAAAAAGAAAAACCGATCTGCAACAAATCGCAAAAGCTTTGGAATTATACGCTGCCAAGCACGGCAGTTATCCGCAAACGTGCTGGGTGACCAATCCTTGCGTGCCTCCAGTCTGCGGCTGGTGCAGTGCAGATAGAAGCACAGATGCGACTTGGCTGCAAAGCCTCGTTGCTGATGGCGATATCAACCAAGCGCCGCTTGATCCGCTAAACAATTCTGCCAATCCGGGCTTGATGTGTTACGCCTTACTTAATCCGGCAAATCCTCCATACAATTATATGTATACGTATGCCAGCGACGGCAAAGGATATATTCTTTGCGGCTGGCTGGAAAACCATAATGATCCCGACCGTTTAGAACTGCACGATGTGTGGGATCCCTGGGCTTACAACGGTATTTATAAATTGTATGCGAATGAAGGGTATTCGCCCTACAATTACGTTTTGAGATCACAATAACAAAAAGGGTTAATCTACTTTTGAAATAAAAATTGCCATTTTATTGGCAATTTTAAATCAATCATTTTGGTGGAGATGGCGGGAGTTAAACCCGCGTCCAAAGATGATCCCCTCAAAAATTGATCACAAGCTTAGCTCACTTTAGCGCCTCTTGGCAGCAAATGAGCGAATCAAACCAAGAGGTCGGTTTGCAAAATTTCGTCTCGACGCGCAAACCAAACGTGGAGATATATCCGCAAATAAAGTGCGTGATCTTCCGCAGCGGAGTGCGAAAGGCGCACGCTCTCACCTAAATATTAAGCGAAAGCAAGTTCCATTGCTGGAGCTTTTGCCATTGAGTTGGCATTTGTGTAGTTTCTCGAATATGTTACGAGCTTCCGAGAATACTCGGCTTGCGTATTTCTAAGGTTCAGCACTTTGTCAAAATCCGGCATCCCCATATGTGACGGACTATTATTATTACATATTTAGGCGGAAAAATCAAGCAAGCAACGGCTTTACACGACGGCGCCCAGTGCGATCATTCCACAAAAATCCCCGCAATTGAATGGATCGTAATTGCCAAAACCATGTTTACTACGCCTAAAAAGCCCTTGCGTTTATATGCGGCTCTCATCGCCTCA
Organism: uncultured Candidatus Saccharibacteria bacterium; assembly: GCA_964559005.1. Taxonomy (GTDB): domain Bacteria; phylum Patescibacteriota; class Doudnabacteria; order UBA920; family VMFF01; genus CAZLFS01. The sequence continues at coordinate 2,702 of CAZLFS010000042.1, read as the reverse complement.
ATGTGCAAAAAGGCCGGGATTAAAAGCAGTAAAATTGCGAAAAGTATAATACCTAACATGCCCTTATTATAGCACTAAATGCCTTGACCTTTTTGGCTTTTGCTAGTATAATTCATTTGATTTAAACAAATCTTTAGTGTATAGAACACGAACTAACAACCAAATAAGAGTGCCGGAAGTTCGCGTTATCGACGAAGACGGTTCGCAGCTGGGCATCATGAAAACAGCCGATGCTTTGGCATTAGCGCAGGAACGCGAGCTGGATTTAGTTGAAGTTTCGCCGCAAGCGCGGCCGCCAGTAGTAAAGCTGATTGATTACGACAAATTCCGCTACCATCAAAAGAAACTTGAGCAGCAGCAAAAGAAAAAGGCCAAGAAAATTGATGTTAAAGGGATTCGCCTTTCGATCCGCATTTCCGAGCACGATTTAAATGTTAAAGCGAAACGCGCGCAGGAATTTCTGGAAGAAGGCCATAAGGTCAAAGTAGATTTGCTGATGCGCGGGCGCGAACAAGCCCATCCGGAACTAGGCTTCGAAGTAATTAAAAAATTCTTAACTTTTATCCCCTCTTATACCGTTGAAGCTGAAACGAAGCGACAAGGTCCGTTCATCTCAACAGTTATCGCAAAGAAATAAGGACGCTCAACAACGAGGGTGCCCCTCGGATGGCAGCCTCGGATAGGACCTTCTAAATTATTTAACTTAAATTTATATGCCAAAAATGAAGACCCACAAAGGCGCCTCAAAGCGACTGAAAATTACCCGCACCGGCAAAGTAATGCACCGCAAGGCTGGCCAAGACCATTTCAACGCCCGCGAATCCGGCAAAATTACGAAGAACAAGCGCCGCGACGAATCGCTTTCCAATGAAAACCAGAGAATTCACACATTAATCCATAGCTAATCATGACAAGAATCAAGCGCGGCGTTGCCGCACACAAACGAAGAAAGAATTTACTTAAGCGCGCAAAGGGTTTTGAAAACCGCCGCAGCACGAATTTCGTGGCTGCGCGCGAAGCGTTGCTGCACGCGGACAAATACGCATACCGCGACCGCCGCAACAAAAAACGCGACATGCGCGCATTGTGGTTAGTTCGCCTGAACGCAGCGTTGCGCGATCATGGCACAAGCTACTCTAAATTTGCTGGCGCGCTGAAAAAAGCAAACGTCAAGATAAACCGCAAGATGCTTGCCGAACTGGCAAACGTTGCGCCAGAAACATTCGAAGCGCTAGTCAAACAGGTTCAATAACTAGGGTGCCCCTCGGATGGCAGCCTCGGATAGGACCCTCGGATGGTACCCTCGACGGCACCTCAACAATTCCCATAAACAGAACTAAAGCTAGGCAGACTAAAAATAATCGCTAATACCAAACTCCGAAGACAACTTTTCAAGGTTGTCTTTTTTGAACTCGTTTAAATAATACTTATAAAGAAGCTTTATATCATTAAATTCCGCCAATATTTTGTGCTGATCACAAACGGCCACCATTTCCTTTGGATTGGTATATTCCTTTGCCGACGAATAAGGATATGAAGCGGGATCTTCATATCCTAAATCTGTAGGGTTCAAGTGAATATAACCCGATAAATACAATAAATAATAACAAGTTTCAACATTCTTAAACTTGAAACCCCCCTGAAAAATATGGCCGACCATTTTATATTTAATATTAAAATATCGCGCATAACTGGTATGCAGCCTAAGAATCAACTTATTCAGACCAATATGGGAACCCTGCTCCAAACAAAGATGAACATGGTTTGGCATTAAGCAGTAGCACAAAATTTTAAAATCCGTTTCTTTGCAGTATTCCTGCAATTTACGAAGGTAATATCTGTAATCTTGATGGTCATAAAATATCCTAGACTTTTTATTGCCCCTGTTGTACACGTGATAAATATTTCCTGATTTGTAATTGCGCTTTTTCCACATAAATTCGATTTAAAAATTTACACACATCATAACAGTTCGAAATTAAAATTTTATTAAATTTGATCTGACGGACCTAGCCTTAGCTATACGGCCTCGACAAATACCGGAAATTAAAAACACCGCTCTTTCGAACGGCGTTTTCCCACTAACCCGGAATGGAAAAATTAACGCTCTCATACACCCATACATTTGGGCTTGTCTGGTTCTTAGCTTGCTCGTGTGCTCGCCCCGAGGGCGGCACAGATATAGGTCCGCTTCCGAAGATGTTTGAGGGTGCCAGATGAGGGTACCATCCGAGGGTGCCGCCCGAGGGGCACCCTCGTTGTTGAGCATGGTTATTTGCTTGCTGGAGCTGGCTGCACAGTAGTTTGGGTTGTTGTAGAGCTTGCTGGTGTTGCAGCTGCTGGCGCGGCAGCAGTTGGGTTTGCCTGGTATTGCGCAATTGCCTGGGCAACTTTGCCATCTTTCTTTATATCTTCGTAGAACAACACTTGCTGGCGGTTGATCTCCATTGTGTCAGCCGGGCCATGCAATTCGTTCCCGAGCTTTACCAAAGAAAGCTGCGGCTGCTGCTGTTGCTGGCTGCTGCTGTTCTGCCCGGATGATTGCAATGGCTGGTTAACCTGCAAGTAGTAGATGTCTTTCAAAGTAACATAGTCGCCATTAACATCTGAAAGTTTGCCGAAGTAAACCTGGCCATTGGTTAAGAAAACTGCCTGATAGCCGGAATTGTTCGAAGCGGTGGACTTTATCTTATCGCGGAAAA
>CAZLFS010000041.1:0-5868 GCA_964559005.1 uncultured Candidatus Saccharibacteria bacterium | reverse complement strand
TATCGTTGCCGTACAAAGTCAAAGCAGAATAAATTTGCTCCAAATCTGTTTTACGTCGCAAATCCCTTTGGTTCTGCTGGTCAAGTGCGTAAGCTTTTTGCGCATCCGCAGATGTGACCACAACTTGCTGATTTTGCGTTTCCGAAAAATAAGTCAATTGAAAATCTAAACCCATATTCACAGCTTTGTAACCGTAAACATAAGGCGCAACATTGGTCGGGTCCGATGTATTAATCGCCTTGCCCGTTAACATTGGCTTAATCGCTTTGGCCATATCATCAAAGGTTGCGGCATTTGGAAAAGTACCGTTAGCATCTTTATATTTTAAAAGCGCAAAACTAATGTGGTTAATCGCATCAAGCCTTTGGCTATCGCGATCCAAAGCGCCAGGCTGCCCTTGGGCTGCTTGGCTATAATTGGTATAAAAACTCACCAAATCCGGACCGATTGTGGTTATTGTTGGCTGATGCAAGCCGTATTGTTTGATATTTGCGCTAATTTGCTTTAGTTCAGCGTCATTGTAAACGCGATCAGCAGCAACATTCCATTTAGTTTTAACTTCATCAGCATCCAAGTATTTTAGGTTTTTGGAAGAATCGTTATTCAAAGGATCCAAGCCAAAAATGTGCACTTCATCGCCATCAGCTATGCCGTCACTGTCCGTGTCCGCATTAGTTGGTTCTGTGCCAAACTTGTATTCCTCAAGATTGGTTAAACCGTCTTTGTCCGCATCAGCATTATCGCCGCAAACATCCTGTTGGGTACAAATGGCTGTGTGGAAATATTTTTGCAGCCAATCTTTAGGAATTTGAGAAGCTGGCGCTGGCGGAGTATTGGAGTTTGCTGGGCCATTTGAGCTTGGCGGCATGCCAGTTGGTCCAGGCGCACCGCTGCTAATTGGTGTTGCGGGTTTTGGCTTATTCAAAAACGAAACAGCCGCATACGCAGCAGCGCCAATAAAAAGCACGCCAAGCACAATAAGCAATATCAACTTCAACTTGCTGTTTGATGGCTGCGCCATTTCAGGCAAAGAATCTGAAACAGCACTTGGCGCTTGCACCGGCTTGGGAATATTTGAAAAAGAAGGAGCCGCAAAGCCGCGCGGCATAGTTTTATACACAAAACTATTCGGGTCTGCTTGGACTGGCGCAGCGGCTTTAACCGGCTGATCAGCTGGCGGCTGGGGTGCCATATTAGAAAGAGCAGCCGCAGCCAGGCCTTTGTGGATGTTCTCCCTTAAAAGCTTATCGCTATCGTCCTGGGGCTGATTTTTGTTTTGATTTGAATTCTGGTCCGGCATAATTTAGAGCAAGAAAAAACTTTCAATGAAAACTAAAGCAATTAAGAATATCAGCTCGATCCACCAGAAAAGCAAACCTTTGGCAGATAAAGCCAGCGATCCAACAAGCAAAATAGAAAGTAGGACTGCTTCGCGAATTGCCACGCTGATCATTTGGAAATGCAGTGCGTTTACAAAAATTTTTCGCAAAAAAAAGATAATCAGCGTAAAAACACTTATTGATAAAGCAAGCAGGCAGAAATAAAATAAAAGGAAAATCAGCAGCGATGCTTTACTCGGGTCAATAAAGAGCAGGATTGAAAATGTGCATACCAAGAAAAATGCCGCAATTCCGCCGATAAAAATTAACTGATTTTTGGCATTTTCAAGCATGTTTGCCAATTTATTATACCATGGAACCGAAGTAACACCTAACAAGGGTGCCATCCGAGGGTCCTATCCGAGGGGCACCCTCGTTAGTCCAACTCGGCAAATTCGCAATCATGATAGATTTGCTTATCCAATTCCTTAAAAGTATTATGCGCAACCGCATTGCGGATATCCTCAATTGCTTCCAGCAAAACAGATTTTAATTCTTCTATTTCCTCTGGCGCGCCCACTGATGACTCGGAAAAAGTATTGTCATATAAATACCAATAGCGCAAACTGCCAACCTGCTCTTTTAAGTATTCTTGCGCAGCCCATTGGTAGATCAGCAGCTGGTAACGGTCTTTTTTGTCTTTATCAAGCTTACCCTCGCCGGTTTTATAATCAATAATGTGCAGTTTGCCTGCCTTATCCTGGTCAGCACGGTCAATCTTGCCAGTAAAAAAGTAATCGCCAATTTTCATGCGAAAAGATTTTTCCAGGAATTTTGGCGCGACCGGTTCCTTTTCAAATTCTCCATAGAATGACTTTAAAATTTCACGGCCGCGCTTGCGGAAACCTTCTTTTTGCGCTTTGGTTTGATACCATTCGTCTACCCATTGCTGCTCATAAATTTTCAATAGATCTTCAAATGTTGGCAGATGGCCTTTTGCTGATTGTTCCGCGCTGCCGGCATCAGTAAAAAGATCAAGCTGGGTCATTTCCAAACTGTTCTTATATTTGTTTAAAAACTTCTCTAGAGTAGCGTGGATGGTATTGCCAAAAGACAAATGGTGGTTGCCTGGCAATGGCAAATGCAATAAGTGGCGATATTTGTAGCGCATCGGGCAGCGCCAGAATTCCGAAATTTGCGTGAATGAAAAAGTGTTCGGCAAAAACAAATTTGGATCAGCTTTTTGCTCAATATGCAATTTCTCGCGACGCACTAATTCAATGCCCTTTTCCGGTTTTGCCACCAAGCCAATATCCATCAAAAACTGGGACGGCTTGCGCGCACGCGCCCCGCCATAATCATAAGCATAGGAAAAGAATAACCCTTTCTTGGCACGGGTCATTGCAACATAAAAAAGGCGGCGTTCTTCCTGCAAATGGATGTCCCCCTCTGGAACAATTTCCTTAACCAGCTCTGCAGGGATCTCAATCGGCTCTTTGCGCTCCACGCTTGGAAAACGCAAATGGACCATATTGACCACAAAAACATTTGTAAATTCCAAACCCTTTGAAGAATGGATGGTCATAACCTTAATGCTTTCCGATCCCTGGTTCGGATCAAAATTGATTTTCCCCTCTTCTCCGGCTTCCTGCTCAAACTGCCACACATCCAGGAAATTTTTTAACGATTTGTCAGCATTTTCCGCTTCAAAAGCCTCAATCTTTTTATAAAATTGTTCCAGAATCTCGCGATTTTCGAGATTCTCAAGAGTGTCATCCTTTATGCGATTGGCAACCTGCAAATCTTTAACAATTGAAATAAACACCTCTACGGCGTTTTTTTGTTGCGCCATCAGCCCATGTTTTTGCATCAACGAAAGCAGCGCCTGAACTTTCTTATGCGTTTCTGGCTTTAGGCCTTGCACTGAATAATCCGCGCTCAAAACCTCATACAAAGACAGCGTACGCTTGTGCGCAAAATTCAAAAGCGTTGACAGCTCGTGCGGCTCAATCTTAAAAGGCTCAAGATTTAAAATTTTGTACAAGCAGGTGCTGTCATGAAAATTCATCAGCAGCTTCATGTAAGCGGCCAAATCCATTATTATTTGCTTATGATAAAGTCCTTTGTTCGCAAAGAAAGTGTATGGCAAACCAATTGATGCCAGTTTGGAAATAAAAACATCTGCTTGGTCATTGGCGCGCACTAAAATTGCAAAATCATTCCAGGTGCTATCCTTTTTCTGCTTTAATTCCAAAATCTTTTTGACCACCAAATCCACTTCATCAGACAAAGTTTGCCCAGATAAAACCTCAATCATCCCCTGTTCTTTCGCCTGTGAAATTAATTTTTTGCTGATTTTTAATTTTGTTTCCAACCGTTCCGGATTATTCAGCTGAATAAAATCGTATGATAAATCAAGAATATTTTGGCTGCTGCGGTAATTATCATTTAAAGTGATTTCTTCCGCTTGCGGATAATCCTTTTTAAACTGGAGGATATTTGAAACCGAAGCGCCGCGGAATTTATAGATGCTTTGGTCATCATCGCCGACAACGTTCAAATTATTGCGCGGATGTGCAAGCAGCTTCACCAATTCATACTGCGCAAAATTCGTATCCTGAAATTCATCGACGAGGATAAACTTAAATTTGTTTTGATAAAACTGCAGGATTTTCTTGCGGCTGCGAAAAAGCTTCAGCGCATAATTAATCAAATCGCCAAAATCCAAAGCATTATTTTCAAGCAGCAGCTTTTGATAAACATGATAAGCATTGGCGATTTCATTGATGCGCTGCACTTCATCTTTATTTGCGTAATCAGGGTTATCATTATCAAGCTGAATCTTTTGCGCAAATTCCAAATATTGCTCTGGCGAAATTTCCTCATCCTTTAATTTGCTGAAGTGCTTAACCATTGCGCTGATAAATTTGGTCGGATTGCCCAGCGGCTTGTAATAATCGAGATTGAATTGCTCCAAATTCTGGCGAATCAAAAGCCATTGCTGGACAGTGTCCAGCAATTTAAAATCATTGGAAATGCCAATATCCAATGCGTGCTGCTTAAGCACGCGCTCGCAAAAAGCATGAAAGGTAGAAATCCATAAATCGTAATAACCGTAAGGCAAAAGCAGGTCGACGCGCTCTTCCATTTCGGCGGCAGCTTTGTCAGTAAAGGTTAGTGCCAGAATTTCGTCTGGCTTTACGCCTTGTGAAATTAAATTCGCAATCCGGCGGGTAATAACTGTTGTTTTGCCAGTGCCAGCGCCAGCAACAATTAAAAGCGGCCCTTCGCCAAAAGTCACTGCCTTTGCCTGGGCTTTATTCAAGTCACGAAGCAGCTTGTTGTCAGACCTTTGCTCTAAATTTTTTACTTTTGTAGCCATGTGATTATTTACGATCTGCGGTCGCCGGAAACAAATTTAACCCACTTCATCCAGGGATTATCGCCAATTTCGTCTTCATAAAGCTTCCAAAACTCAATCGGTTCAATAATTTTAACGCCAGCGTGCGCTTCCAGTTCCAGCAGCGCGCGATCTTCAGTAATCAAATAATCTGCGCCAGCCTCAACAGCAGACTCCAGAATCTTGTTGTCTTCCGGATCGGAAACAATCTGAATTTGCCGGCGATTAATGACCCTGGTTACCTGGGCAAAGAATTTGTCCAGCTCGCGGCGATAAGCATCGTCAGCAACAATTTTGTTCAAAATAAAATGATTTTCGCGCAGTGTCTGGTCATTGGCACAAGCTTCAATATGGCCGGAAATTATTTCATCGATAATTCTTTTTTGATAAGAATATTCGTCCTTAAAACCGGTAATCAAGACATTCGTGTCCAAAACAACTTTCATAATTTGATTATCTCATAGCCAATATATTTTTACAAAACAGCCAAATATGCTAGAATTTAAGCATAGCTCGAACAGGAGGGGTAGCATGACAATCGGGTATGGGCACAGCCAAATCACGGCTGACCGGGATACTGTCGAGCATGTGCGCAAGAAGCTCGACGAGACCGTGCGCAAGGCGGAGAGCATGCGCACGTTCGAATACGGACGGCACTTCCCCGAGTTCGACGAAGAAGAACTGGAGTTCCTCCAGGAACGCTTCCCGGAGCGGCCGGAAACGTCCGGAATCATCTGCATGATCGAAGGGATTCGCGCATTCGACGTAAGTGTGGTCCGCCGATGCCTGATGGCGATCGAGGAAGACCTTCGCCACAGCGCGTGAAGCTCTCCCGCAGTCCGCACTGCATCAACCATTGAGCCCCGAAACCAATCGGGGCTCATCACTTTCTGCGAGGGTGAAATGACTGTATTAAGACAAAGCACCGAGATGCTCCGCATCGCCACACAAGAGTTGCACGACCACCTCGCTGAAATACTCGCAAGCGGACAATTCAAGCCGCTGCCAAAAAAAATGCGCCCAACAGCGCGCGCGCATTACCCAGGACCTGGCAAGGTAAAAAACATCATCTTTTTAAACGAAAAGCGCCCAATCAGCCCCGAGGAGGAACAAACCATCCGCAATATTGTCCAGAATTTGGACAGATAC
>CAZLFS010000040.1:0-5882 GCA_964559005.1 uncultured Candidatus Saccharibacteria bacterium | reverse complement strand
ATTTCCCGCATTATTTTTCATGGGCGACACCGGATCGATGGGCCTTGGTACGACTTTGGCAGTAATTGCTTTTTTGGTGCATGGCGTATTTGTTTTGCCGATTATCGGTTTTGTTTTCGTGCTTGAAGCTCTTTCAACTTTTTTTCAAATGATTTGGCGCTATGCTTTACATAAAAAGCTTTTGCTTTCTGCGCCGCTGCACCATCATTTAGAGGCGCTTGGCTGGCCGGAAGCGCGCGTAACAATGCGCCTTTGGATCATTTCTTTAGTTTTCGCAATTCTTGGCGTGCTGGCGCATTTTATCGGCTTAACAAGGTAGGGAAGTACAAAGTACCTAGGTACGAAGTAAACCCAAAAAACAAAATGTTTTCAAAAATAATTAAAAACGGAACGATAATCGATGGCACAGGCGCAAAGGCTTTTCGCGCGGATGTTGCCATTGAAAAAGACAAAATCGTAAAAGTTGGCGATCTTAAAGACAGCCGCGCGCACGAAATTATTGATGCCAGCGGCAAGTATGTTGCGCCCGGTTTTGTTGATGTCCAAAACCACTCTGACGTTTACTGGACGATTTTTGATAATCCAAGTTTGGACAGCCTGGTTGCCCAGGGCATTACCACCGCGCTACTGGGCAATTGTGGAGCTTCTTTGGCACCGCTATTGTCGCGCGACGCGCTGCTCTCCGTGCAAAAATGGCACAATCTTGAGGGAGTCAACTTTAATTGGCTAACCTTTGATGAATATTTAGATCAATTAAGCAAGCGAAACTTTGGCGCGAATATTGGCAGCTTAGTTGGCTATTCGACGCTGCGCCGCGGCTTGGTTAAAGACAATATCCGCGAACTGACTGCTGACGAAATCAAGTCTTTGGCAAAAGTGATGGATGAAAGCATGGACGCTGGCGCATTCGGGCTTTCTTCGGGGTTGTCTTATGCGCACGAAGCAATTATTTCTGAAAATGAATTGGTCGAGCTGACCCGCATTGTGCGCAAATACGAAGGGTTATTTTCGATCCATTTGCGCAGCGAAGGCGCGGAAATCACTGAAAGTGTTTCCGAAGCTTTGGAATTCATCAACAAGTCTGATGTCAATTTAAAAATTTCGCATTTTAAAGTGCGCGGCAAAACGAACTGGCATTTGTTGCCGCACGCGATGAACCTAATCGAAAACGCGTATCAGCGCCGCGGCAACATCCATTTTGATTTGTATCCCTACGATTTTATGTGGCAGGTTTTGTACACCTATTTGCCGCGCTGGTCGTACGAAGGCGGCCGCGTTGCAATGCTTAGCCATTTGAAAGATGAGACCCAGCGCAGGAAAATTATTTCTTTCTTGAACAGCCGCGATGTTAATTATGCGCAAATGTATATTGCGAGCACTTCCATTGATTTGAATGTTGTCGGCAAGAGCATTGGCGAAATTGCCAGCAGGCATAATTTGTCTTCTGAAGAGGCGCTGCTTTCAATTATTGAAAACGGCGGCAGCGAGATTATGGTTTTTGACCGCAACCTTGACCAGGGGCAAGTTGAGCAGCTGCTTGCGCATCCGCTAAGCATTGTTGCCAGCGATGGTGCGGGCTTTTCCGCAAAAATAAGAAATCAGTTGGTGCATCCGCGCTGTTTCGGCTCAATGCCAAAATTTTTGAGCATTGCTCTGCAAAAGAAAATTTTGAGTTTGGAGGAAGCAGTTAAGAAAATTACTTCCGTGCCGGCTGCAAAAATGAATTTGAAAAAGCGCGGCGCGATTGCAAACGGCAATTATGCGGACATTGTTGTTTTTGGCGACAATATTTCTTCCGAAGCTGATTATGCCAATCCGCACCAGCTGCCAACCGGTATTGAGCATGTTTTGGTTAATGGCGAGCTGGCATTGGCGCACGGAGTGTTGCTTCCGGAGCAAAAGCACGGCAGGGTTTTAAGGAGAAAATAATGCAAATAGGCGATTTGAAGCAAAAAAAGATCGGCATTCTTGGTTTTGGCGTTGAAGGGCAGGCAATTGCTGACTTTTTACATCAGCGCGGAATTGCTTTTAAAGTTTTTGACAAAAACGTTGAAATAAAAAGCAAAAAATTCCCCGCGGAAAATTTTTATTTGGGAGAAAATTATTTGGAAAATATTGGTGATTGCGATCTCTTGTTCAGGTCGCCGGGGATTAAGCTTTCCGAACCGGGGCTGGTTACTGCAAAAAATCGCGGCGTGGAAATATCTTCGCAAATAAAATTATTTTTTGATAATTGCAAAGCGAAAATTATCGGCGTCACTGGCACCAAGGGCAAAGGCACCACTTCAAAGCTCATTTACGAAATGCTACAAAAGGCTGGGATAAAAAGTTTTCTTGGCGGCAACTTTGGCGTTGAAGTATTAAGTTTGCTTGACCAGGCTGGTGAAGATGACTTTGTTGTGCTGGAACTTTCCAGTTTTCAGCTGCAAGACCTTGAGAAAAGCCCGCACATCGCGGTAGTCTTAATGGTTGTTCCTGAACACCTCGATTACCACGAAAATGTTAAAGAATATGTTTCTGCAAAAACGGCGATCACAAAATATCAATCTAAAGATGATTTTGCGGTTATTAACCACGATTTTGAATTTTCAATGGAAATCGGCAGTGCCGGCAATGCGAAAAAATATTACATCCAAACTGTGCCAGCGGAGCAGGCGGTTAAAGCCGACCCCTTTGCAGTTTATAAACCGGAAGAGTATTTGAAAATCAAAAATGGAATTTTTGCAGAGCAGTTGCACGGACAGTTGTACTTGGTCAGCAACGGTAATTTGCAGCCATTCATGGATTTAAAAGATTTGCCGCTGCGCGGTTTTCATAATGTGCAAAATGTTGCTTCCGCCATTCAGGTGGCAAAAATTTTGTCGGTTGCGGATAGTGACATTTTAGATGCAGTGCGCAGCTACAAAGGCCTCGAGCATCGGCTGGAATTTGTAAGTGAAAGCAATGGTATTAAATTTTATAACGATTCAATCGGTACGACGCCGGAAAGCGCGTTGGCTGCAATAAAATCTTTTAATGAAAATCTTGTGCTGATTCTTGGCGGCGCAGATAAAAAAGCGGATTACCAGGAATTTGCAAATAATTTGGCAAAGCAGAAAAATGTTCACGCAGCAGTGGTGATTGGTGAAATTGCAGCGCAGCTCGAAGCAGCTTTGGCAAATGCCGGCTTCAAGGGGGAAGTTATTTCCGGTGGAAAAACAATGGCCAGCGTTTTCAAAAAAATTAAAGCAGTCGCAAAACCGGGCGATGTTGTTTTGCTTGCTCCAGGCACCTCCTCATTCGGCATGTTTGAAAATTATAAAGACCGCGGCAATCAATTCAAAAAATTTGCACAAAAATTTTAAATAAATGCGCAAACAAATTAAACACAAAAAAAATATTTTTGACCTCAAGCTAGGCACCATTCTTGGTATTCTGCTTTCGCTTGGCTTGCTTATTTTATATTCCGCATCGGACGTCACTTCTTTCCGAAAATTTGGCAGCAACGGCCATTATTTTTTCCATCAGCTGCTATACGGCGCCCTGCCAGGCTTGATATTGATGTACATTTTCAGCAAAATTGATTACCACAAATGGCAAAAGTTTGCGCCATTGCTGATTTTTATTGCGGTTGCCTTATTGATGGCAGTATTTTTTCCGCACCTTGGCTTTAAAGTCGGCAATGCTAAGCGTTGGATTTCTACAGGGCCTTTGTTTTTCCAGCCATCAGAACTGGCAAAATTATTTTTGATTTTTTATCTTGCCGCTTGGCTGGATAAGCGGCGCGACCACATCAGCAACCTTTATTACGGCGTCATTCCGGCATTGTTTGTCATTTTGGTCATTGCTGGTTTGGTTTTTCTAGAACCAGATGTTGGCACAGCTTTAATTATTGCAATAATTTCTTTGGCAATGCTTTTTGTTGGCGGCTCGCGTTTAAAACATTTAGGCTTAGTGCTTGTTGTCGGCATGCTCATTTTGCTTGTTGCGGTGAAAGTGCAGCCGTACCGCATGGCGCGCTTCACAACCTTTTTGAATCCGAGCGCAGATCCGCAGGGGATTGGCTATCAAATCAACCAAGCGCGTTTGGCAATCGGCTCGGGCGGGCTTTTTGGTTATGGCTACGGCCACTCGCGGCAAAAATATAATTATTTGCCGGAAGTTATGGGCGACTCAATTTTTGCAGTTACCGTTGAAGAGCTTGGTTTTGTGCTTGCAACAGCAATTATCGCTTTGTACATAATTTTTGCTTTTCGTGCTTCGAAAATTGCCAATGCCGCGCCGGATATGTTTGGCAAAATGGTAGCAGTGGGGATAATTTCCTGGATCTGTTTTCAAGCGCTGATTAACATTGGCGCGATTATTGGCGCAATGCCGCTTACCGGCGTGCCGCTGCCTTTCATTTCTTACGGATCATCTTCTTTAATTATTACTCTTGCGGCAATGGGCGTGCTGCTGAATATTTCCAAAGCCAATAGCGTATAATGAGGGTGCCCCTTTAGCTGCCTTATGATAAACTTCATCAACCGAAAAAAAACAAATCGCGCCCAGTTGCTGATGTTCGCCAGTTTGCTTTTTGGCCTGGCTTTGATTTTACAAGGGGCAAAGATAATCGCTACTACCATTAATGCAAAGTATCTTGTTTTGAATAATGCAAACAGCGGCTTGGCGAAAATTAAAGAAGCGCAAGCGCTTGCTGCAGAAAAAGATTTTTATCGCGCTAATGCCCAGCTTTTGCTTGCGCAAAAAGATTTTGCTTCCGCGCAACAGCAAATTTCCAGCTTGGGCGCAGTTGCAAATTCCGCCTTGGCATTTACAAAAAAGGGGCAAACCGCAAACGCTGTTTTAGGTGCAGGTAAAAGCCTTGCGCAAGCGGGCATTGATTTGGATAATTTTTACGCTTTATCTTCGCAAATCAAATTAGGCGCGGACGGTTTTTCCTCGCCGGACGGTTTCTACGCAACAAGCAATGCTGCCAAAAATTATTTACAATCCGGGCTGGATAATTTGCAAATCGCAAAATTTGATTTTAGCGAAGTGGATATAAATGAGTTGCCGGAAGATCAACGTGCAGGCTTTCAAGATTATCGCGGCCAGCTCAATGCGATCAGTGATGGTCTGGCAAAAGCTGCGGATGTTTTCAGTACGGTTCAGCAGCTGGTCGGCAGTGGCAAAAAAACTGTTTTAGTTTTATTCGAAAATAACAGCGAGATGCGCGCCACTGGCGGATTTATCGGCACTTACGGATTATTTAAAATTGATGATGGCAAAATTGTTTCCGAGCAGATTTCTTCAATTTATGATTTAGATGGCCAGCTTAAAGAAAAAATTGCGCCACCAGGGCCTTTCCACGACTTAACTGACCATTGGGGCTTACGCGATTCAAACTGGTTTGCCGACTTTAAGCTTTCTGCGCAAAAGAGCTCTGGTTTTTATGAAAAAATAGCTGGCGAAACACCGGACACGGTTATTGCTATGACGCCAGATGTTTTCACCTCTCTATTAAAGGTCACTGGCCCGATTTATTTTCCAAAATACGGGATAACTTTGGATGCGGATAATTTTCGGGAAGAAATCCAGCTAAATACCTCTTATCTTTATGATAAGCAGGAAAATAAGCCAAAACAAATGCTTGCGGATTTTGCGCCTTTGCTTTTGCAAAAAATTGCCAGCACGAAAGGTTTGTCTTACAGCGAGCTGCTTTCTGTGATGGTTGACAATTTAAACGCAAAAAATATTTTAATTTATGACCGCGACGCCAGTGTACAAAATAAGCTTGAAAATTATAATTGGGCAGGGGAGATTGCGGATACAGACCGCGATTATCTTGCAATTTATAATTCCAATCTTGGCGGCAAGAAAACTGACATTGGCATCAGCCAAAAATTGCAGCTGCAGTCAGA
>CAZLFS010000039.1:0-5910 GCA_964559005.1 uncultured Candidatus Saccharibacteria bacterium | reverse complement strand
GCGAGTTATTTAAATAACAATGCAAATCAGAAAACCGCTACCCGGGTGGGTAGCGGTTTTTGTAACGATCGATCAACCATTCAAGCTGATGCGGAAAAACATGTGCTCGCCTTCAGCGCGAATGCCGTTACGCTTGGTTTTTGCCTGCAGCGCTCGGATCTCGCCTGCGGAAAGCTCGAAACCCATGAACAGGCTTGCGCGCTTGGAGTCTTTTGTCCTGCCAGCAATGGTGTTTGCCTGGGTCAGGTAAAGATCGTTCAGCATGCCAGCCTTGAGAAAAGCAGTGTTCACGGTCGGGCCGCCTTCGATGAGCAGGTGGTCGACACCGAGCTCGCGCTTCACTGCTTCCAGGGTATGTTCCTCGAAGCGGTCTGCGTCAACAACCAGAACTTTGACCTCTTTGTGCTTGGCAAGCTCTGGTGCAAGTATTTCCTTGCCTTGTGCTGTAGTGACGATTGCTGCCGGGACATCCGGAGTGTTGAATACCGGAAAGTCCAGCGTCATCGGCACTTTTGCGCCAGCAGGGTTGTGTTTGTCCTTGACTGTCCCGGAACGGGTCAGAATGATGTTCCAGGGATTTTTCGCCATGCCTTGCGACGTGCGCCACTCATTGAGCATTGCGGCGATTTCCGGGTGCGGCGTGAACTGTGCGATGAAGTCTGGGTTCCAGATGTGGTCTGGTTCAGACTCCAGCGTTTCGCTGCCAACGGCAACGCCGCCGTGTTTCCCGCGCAGCACTGCCATCAGCATCAAATCAGCCGCGTTGCCGCCGCTGATCAGTTTGCCGCCCGGCTCGTCCGGAATGTTGACAATGCCGTCAATCGTTTCCACGAAATTGACGTTTGCCACTGCGCGGTCGTCGCGTGCAGCCGGAAGCACCAGGTCACTGCCATAGAACTCCTGAATCTCTTTCGGCAGGGAGACTCCCGGGCCGGAATTTGCGCCGCGCTCGCGAAATAGCTCCATCTTGATCATATCGGTCATATTGGCCTCCTTTGATGGTAGGTTACTGATTAAAGGCCAATTTTCCTCGTCAGTGAGGTTTTGCCAGTAACAGAAATTTTAGCAGAAAAAGGGAGTAATTTCAAGTACGGCGAACGAGGGTGCCGTTCGAAGGTCTTATCCGAGGGTGCCGCCCGAGGGGCACCCTCATTGTTGGACGTGTACATTGTGCTTGCCCAGACAATTGCTTAAAATTTGGACATGACCTGGTGGGTGTTAACATTTTTTATATTTGGCATTTTGGCGTTTCTAAGTTCCGTGGCAACGCTGTTTTTATCTATTGGCCGCAGGCCAAAAATGAAAATGCCGCTACAAGTGCCGGCTGTTGATGATCCGGAATTTATGCAAGCAATTTCCGGCGCTGTGTCCGAGCCAATCCTTATTGGCGGAAAAGCCGAGCTTCTAAATAATGGCGACCAAATTTGGGAAAATGTTTTTAACGCCATTCGCAGTGCAAAATACAGCATCAATTTTATGGTTTATGCTTGGGAGCCGGGTATGCTTTCAGACATGATGTTTGATCTTTTTATTGATAAAGCAAAACGCAGGGTAGAGGTGCGCATTTTGCTTGATGGTTGGGGTGGTTTTAAGGCGCCAGGCGATAAAATCAGCGAATTGCGAAAAGCAGGCGGCATAGTTGGATATTTCCGTTCGCCGCATCTGGGAAAATTAAACCGCTTCCATAAGCGCAACCATCGCCGCGCAATAATCATTGACGGCGAAGTCGGTTATCTTGGCGGTGCTGCAGTTGCAGACAAGTGGCTTGGCAATGCTGAAGATAAAAAATCCTGGCGCGACTATATGGTTAAAGTCACTTACAACATGGCACAAAGCTTACAATACACATTTGCGCAGATTTGGGCTGATACCCAAGGAGAAATTTTAGTTGGGCCAAAGTTTTATCCGATCTTGCCAAAATCGCCGGATGAGAATGTCATGACCAAGCATATTAGCGTCAGCTCATCGCCAACTTATGAATCATACCCATTAAGAAATGTTTTTTGGCTGACGGTTGCGGCAGCGCGCAAAAATTTATATATTTCACATTCATATTTTGTGCCGGACAAGGATATGCGCGAAGTGTTGATTAACCGCGCCCGCGCCGGCGTGGATGTGCGCGTGCTTTTGCCGAATCATCATATTGACGGACACGCAATTCGCCTCGCAGCGCATTATTATTATGAAGGGCTGCTTGAAGCCGGAATAAAAATTTATGAATATCAGCCAACAATGATGCATTGCAAAACAATGGTTGTTGACGGCTGCGCTTCTGTTGTTGGCTCTGCAAATTTTGACATTCGTTCCATGGAATTGAACAAGGAAAACGTTATGGTCATTTATGATCCGAAGTTGGCGCGCCAGCTGGAAGAAACTTTTCTTAAAGATCTGCAGCGCTCCAAAGAAATTGTTTTGAAAAAATGGAAAAGGCGCTCCTGGTTATTTCAGATCCTAGAATGGTTCGCTGTTCTTTTCGAAGAGCAGTATTAACAAGGAGAATCCTTATGTACTCGGATAACAATCATCCCCCGAAAATAATAAAATCCCGATTTAATCGGGATTTTATTAACAACTTTTATGTTTTAGAGCTGGTCATCGTTGAAGATTTGAATCAGCTTATGCATTTTTTCCAGGTAGAGTACAGTTTCGTTTTTTAAGGAAGCTTCGCGCACGCTGGAGAGTTGGTTTTGCAAACTGGACATTTGCACTTGCGCTGCTTGAATTTGGGTTTTCAGCGTTGCCTTATCAGCTTTTTTCTTCGCATGTTTCAATTGTGACCTTAACTGGCTGATCGCGCCTTGCTGCGCGCCAATGCTTGCCTGCAAAGAGTTTATTTGCGCAGTATGGTCTGCGGTCCAGTTTTGGCCGTAGGTTTGCACTGCTTTTGCCACCCTGCCCACGCCGCCGTTGTAAGAAGCTGCACCATAATCCCATGCATATGCCGGATTAAACTGGTCTGGAATGCGCGTGTGTACCTGCGCGATATAGTCGTCAATTAAAAGATATTCGGCTTTAATGGCATTAACGTGGTTGCGCATGCCATCTTCAAATGCGGGAATTAAATGCGCATCAGGATGGCTGTTTACAATCACTTGATAAGTGCTTGGAATGAATTGTGCAATGCCGAGCGCGCCTGCAGATGAGCCGCTATATTTGAAAGTATCGCCTTCATTGCCCGCGTAAAGCACGTTTACTTTATCAATCAATTTTTGCGTATCAGGGGTGTAGATGAATTCAGTGGTGTCCATGTGCTCTGCGTAGAGTAATGCTTTGATCAAGGAAGGCTTCACTGCTTGCACAACGGTTTCGCCAGGTTGCGATACAGAAGGAATGTTGCCGAGTTCAGCTGCCGCTTCTTTAATTTGGCTGTTTAGATAAGCTTGGCCATAAGCGGTAACATCGGGCTGATTCAGTTGGCTAGTGTATGGCACATAAACTGCAGGATCCATTGCAGATAAGATGCTTGATTGGCTGCCAGAAGTTGGGCCGGTAACCAAATATTTGATTGCGATAACTATTCCGCCTGCTGGCTTGTTAACTTGGAACTGGCTGTTTACGCCATTGAAGTTAACCAGGTCAATGTCAAAGTTTTGGTCCGGGAAAGTGAAATCTTCATCTTGCTGCATTCCCTTTGTCACTAAAATCTGTCCGGTAGAAGGATTGAGTATTGCCAAAGCAATGTCTTTCGCATCTAAAGTGTAATTGGTTAACACTTGCTTTGTTTTTGCTTTCTTTCCTTTGCCGGCCTTAACTGTTTTATAGTGCGGATTCAGCGCATAATTTAAATTTACATTTTGGAGCAATATTTTTGCTTGCTTAATTTGCTGCACCAGCTGTGAACTGTTTGCCAATTCAGTTAAATTTGCTTGTGCAGGGGCAATTGTTTCTGCAAAAGCAAAATTAGCAGTGAGCAGCGAAATTAATGCCAGGCTTATTAACGATTTTCTCATATTTCTCATATAACTTGATTATAGCACGGGTAAGTGGCTTGTCCTTACCCGCTGCGGATTATGTTATGGAATAGCTGTGGATTTGTTTTATTGTTGTATTTATGGCACAATTAATGCATGCAAAGGTTGGTTTTTCCGACCGGCTTTTTGTGGGGAACAGCCACATCAGCGCATCAGATTGAAGGCAACAATAAAAACAATGATTGGTGGCGCTGGGAGCATTCTTTGCAGCGAGCGGAGGAACTAAGAAAGAAAAACAAAAATCCTGAAGACTATTATTCCGGGTTAGCATGCGATTCGTATCACCGCTACGAGGAGGATTTTGATTTGGCGCGCAGTTTGCACCAAAACGCGCACCGTTTTTCCATTGAATGGTCGCGCGTTGAGCCGGGAAAAGGCATTTTTGATCTTGGCGAGATTGAACATTACCGCCAGGTTTTGCTGGCGCTTAAAAAGCGCGGCATCAAGTCTTTTGTGACGCTGCATCATTTTACAAATCCTGTTTGGTTCGCGGATTTAGGCGGTTGGGAAAAGCCGGAAAATGTTGAACTATTTTTAGAGTATGCGCGCCGAATTTTGCAAGAGCTTGGTGATTTGATTGATTTTGTTTGCGTTATTAATGAGCCGAATATTTACGCAGGCATGTCTTATTTGATGGGACATTGGCCGCCGCAAATTAAGAACAGGCTCATCGCGAAAAAGGTGCAACAAAATATCGTTGATGCGCACATTGCTGTTTATAAATTTGTGAAGGAAAATAATATGCCCATACAGATCGGCACTGCGCACCACGTTTTTCACATTCAAACGCGCGGACCGCTGCAAGTTATGCAAAGCTTAGTTGAGCGCATCGCTTACAAAGGGGTTTTGGATCAATGCGCGAAGTATGCTGATTTTATTGGCATTAATTACTATACTCGCCAACGTTTGCAATTTTCTTTAAAACATCCATTTTGGAAAATGTTCAAACCAGAAGGCGCGCAAAGCGATTTTGGCTGGGAGATTTGGCCAGAAGGTTTGTACCGCCTGTTTAAAACTTTTTCGCAGTACAAAAAACCAATTTACCTTACCGAAAACGGCGTTGCGGATGCGCAGGATCGCTTAAGAAAGCATTTTATTGCCGGGCATTTACAATCAGTGCATCGCGCAATTTCCGAAGGTGTTAATGTGCGCGGCTACTTGCATTGGTCGCTGCTGGACAATTTTGAATGGGCTGAAGGCTATGATATGAAATTCGGCTTGATCGCCGTGGACAGGCAAACATTAAAGCGCCAGCCGCGGCCGAGCGCAGCTTATTTCGCGGAAATTTGTAAAAATAATTATTTGGAAATATGAGCTATCTTTTAATTGCAATTATTGCTTGGATTATTTACGGCTTTGTTTCAATATTGGAAAAATTTTTGTTGGATAAGCCGATCCACTCTTCGACTGTGTTTGCGTTCTACACCGGCGTCTTTTCCATTTTTTCAATCATCATTTTTGTGCCATTTGCGCATTGGTCAGACTGGTCGCATTTTATTTTTGATTTAAGCTGTGGCGTGATCTTTTTGCTTGGCCAGTACACCTTGTACAAATCTTTAATTCGCGGCGATGTTTCAGAAATGGTGCCGATTACCGGCGCGCTGGTGCCTATTTTTACGCTGATTGCGGCCAACATTATTCTCTCGCTTTCGCTGACGCCAATGCAGTTTACGGCCTTTATGTTGCTGGTTATTGGCACCGTTTTGATCTCTTATCGCGGCCATCATTTTGATAAAAATGCTTATTGGGCAGTTTTATCTTCGCTTTTTTTGGGAATTTATTACGCGCTGGTAAAAATCGCTTATGATCCGTTTACTGCCAATTATGCTTTTGTCCGGCTGGGCAGTTTTCTGGCGGCAATGGTCATGCTTTTTGATCCGCATGTGCGCGATAGGCTGCATGCCATTGGCAAGGGCGACAACAAGCAGACTTCCGGACT
>CAZLFS010000038.1:0-5948 GCA_964559005.1 uncultured Candidatus Saccharibacteria bacterium | reverse complement strand
AGAAAAGCAAATACATTGACATTCTCAAGCAGAAAATGAAGAATGCGAAAACACAGGAATGGCTGCAACTGAACAGCAATGATTTGTCCGGAAAAGTTTTGAGCACGCCAACGCCGGAGCAAATGGATAATAGGATTAACACCACGCTTATCGTGGAATTATATTCAAGATAAATTAATTCAAGGGAAACTTGTTATAAGGTCTAAGCGCATCACGAATTAGGACTACGTTTAAATCGAAAAAACAAGTTACACAATGGAAGCTATTCCATTACCAAATCAAGTGAGTCAAGTAGGAAATGAGGGCAACCGTTACACTTTTGTGATGGAGCCTTTGTACCCTGGTTACGGCGTTACAATCGGCAACGCGCTTCGCCGCGTGCTGCTTTCTTCAATGCCGGGCGCAGCGGTAATTGCAGTGAAAATGAAATGGGTTGACCATGAATTTTCTACAATTCCGAATGTCAAAGAAGATGTTGTCCAAATCATTTTGAATTTGAAACAATTGCGCTTGAAAGTGCACACTGACGAGCCTGTTCGCTTGCAATTGAAAGTAAAGGGCGAAAAAGAAGTTACTGCTGCAGACATCAAAACCAATGATTTGGTTGAAATCGTCAATCCAGATTTGCACATTGCAACTTTAGATAATAAAAATTCAGATTTTGATGTAGAACTTATCGTTCAGCAAGGACGCGGCTACGTTCCAGTAGAACAGCGCGAAAATGAAAAGCTGGAAATTGGCATGATTGCAGTTGATGCCATTTACACGCCAATCAAGAATGTTAACTACCAGGTTGATAATGTCCGCGTTGGCCAGATCACAAACTATGACAAGCTTACTTTAAATTTGGAAACTGACGGCACAATTTCCGGCCAAGAAGCATTAAATATCGCAGCGCACATTTTGGTTGACCACTTTGGCATGCTCATCAATGATTCGGCAATGGCTGCAAATGCAATCACTTCTGGATCATCTGGCGAGGTTACTGCAGAAGAAACTACAATCGCGTCAGACGAAGAAACCGGTACGCCGATTAAAAGCTTGAATTTATCAGTCCGCGCGCAAAACGCTTTAGAAAAGAATGGCGTGCGCACAGTTGAAGAATTGCAAAATATGAGCGCTGAAGACATCCGTTCTTTGGATGGTCTAGGCGAAAAGTCTGTTAGCGAAATTTTAGAAGCTATTGGCAAAGGGGAAGCCGTAATTTAATTTTATGCGCCATAACGTTAAGAAAACCAAGAAGCTCGGCAGGGGAATGGATCACCGCAGAAAGCTGCTCCGCTCTTTGGCCTCGTCCGTAATTATTTACGAAAAAATTGAAACGACCCAGTCAAATGCAAAAGCAATCCGCTCTTATGTTGACCGCATGATCACCAAAGGCAAGGCAAACACTTTGCACAACAAGCGCCAGCTTTTTTCCGGCTTGACCGCAAATGCTGCGCGCAAAGTGGCTGAAGTGCTGGGCGACCGCTATAAAGAAAGAAACGGCGGCTACACCAGAATTTTAATTGCCGGCAAATCCAAAGACGGCATGAATAAATATATAGTTGAATTAGTATAATTTATGAAAACAGTTAAATCCTACATTCCGAAAAGCATTAACCGCGCCTGGTATGAAATTGATGCATCCGCTGCGCCGGTTGGCCGCGTTGCCGTGAAAATCGCAAATATTTTGCGCGGCAAGCACAAGCGCGATTTTACCCCGCACATCGACATGGGTGATTTTGTGGTTGCGGTCAATGTCAAAGACATTAAATTTACCGGCCGCAAAGTTGCGCAAAAGAAATATCACCACTATTCAGGCTATCCGGGCGGTTTGCGCACCAAAGAATTGAAGCACATGATCGTTGAAAAGCCGGAAGACGTTTTGCGCAGAGCAGTATTTAATATGATTGATGACAACAAGCTTCGCAAACCGATGATGCGCAGGCTTAAAATGATTAAAGACAATAAGCACGAATTTAAGATTGATAAGAAAGCATAATATGCCGACAACTCCTAAAAAACTTACAACCAGAAAAACTGCAAAGCCAGCGGCGGCTAAGGCCGCAGGCGCAGCGCACGCAGAAAAAGCAGAAAAAACCGAGCGTAAGGCGCGCGCAGCACGCGCAGCCAAACCTGAAGCTCCAGTAGCCGAAACCGTTGTTGCGGCTACAGCACCGGCAGCAGCGCCAGTACATAAAAAAGAAGTTGAGCCAGTTGCCGAAATGGATCTTGCCGAGGGCAAATATTCTTATGCAGTTGGCAGGCGCAAAACTTCTGTTGCAAACATTCGCTTGTTTTCCGGCCGCGCAAAAAGCCAGGTCAACAAAAAAGACCTTGCTGCTTATTTTGGCGGCAATCAGCACCTGATTGATTTGGCACACAAGCCATTGCAGCTTACTGGTTTGGAAAACCGCGTCCACGTTTATGTAAACGTTAAGGGTGGCGGCAAGCACTCCCAAGCAGAAGCGATTTCGCACGGCATTGCTTTGGCAATCGCAACGCACAACCCGGAATTCAGAAAAGTCTTGAAAAAGAACGGCACGCTGACCCGCGACAGCAGAATGAAAGAACGAAAGAAGCCAGGCTTAAAGCGCGCACGCAGAGGACCACAGTGGGCGAAACGCTAGGTTAGCACCCTGAAGAGTTCAGGCGGCACGTATCCGAAGTTGGATACGTGCTTTCATTTTGGTAAAGGAGCTTTAATTTGCGGTTCGGCCAATGAACAGCTATAATCTTTAATTAAAGAGATCCGCAGGAGGAAAACGATCACAGGAGGCAACCATGGCACCATCAAAGCACAAGCCGAATCAGTCTGCCTGGCGGCAGCTGCTCCCGGAAATGGACGTACGGGAAGTTGATCTGGAAGAGTATGGCAACGAAGGTATGGTCACGCGCGGTCCGATTGTGGACGCAGAACTCTTCGAAGAAGAGATTCGCTTTCAGCTGCCCTGGGCTGCCCGGCGCATGGCCAGCGACGCGGGCAATTGGCTGATGGTCTTTCCGAGAGGGATCAGCATTATTGCTGTCCTCGACTGGAGCGGTACGCCTAACCTAAATGCCGACGGCACGATCACGTTCGCTACGCCGCTCGGCTTGATCAAGCTCATACCGCATCGCCTGGACCGCCTGGAGCGGACAAATGTCGCGCTTTGACTTGCGTCTTGCTATGGCTCATCCGCACTAGCTCCCGATTCTCTAAACAGATCGGGAGTTTTGATTTGGCAATAAAATTAGATAGTGGCATAATGTAAATGCTAATTACGTTAATTTGAAATAAAATGGACAGAATACCAAAGTGGCTCGTAGAAACGATTGCAGTATTATTTGCAGCTTTTATGCTTTTGTTGGTGATCGGGCAGATCCGCGCTTTTCCGAATAATGCCAGCTTAATAGGATCAAATAACAATCAGCACACTATTACCATCCCGGCAGAAGGCAAAATCACCGCAGTTCCAGATACTGCAACAGTAAACGCTTCGATTGTGACGCAAGCAGCCACAGCGCAAGATGCGCAAAGCCAAAACAATGCCAAGGCTGATAAAATTATTGCTTTCATAAAAAACCAGGGGATTGCAGACAAGGACATTCAAACCACAAACTATAATGTTGCCCCGCAGTACAATTTTCCGAAGAATACGCGAAATTTAAACAGCTATACTTTCAATCAAACTTTGACTGTCAAAGTTCATGATTTTAGCAAGTTGAATGTGATTTTAGATGGCGTCACTGCAAATGGAGCAAACGAAATCACCGGCGTTTCGTATGGCTTTGATAATCCAGACGCGTTAAAGGAGCAGGCGCGTGAAGCTGCATTAGCAAATGCCAGAGCGCAAGCGCAAAAATTGGCTGATGCTACTGGCTTGAAGTTAGGCAAGGTGATTACTTTTTCTGAAACGAATAATACGCCGTACCCAATTCCGTATGCAGTCGGTGCGCCAATGGCCAGAGGCGCGGCAAATAGCGACACTCAAATTCAGCCAGGTTCGCAAGAAATTGATGCCCAGGTCAGCGTGACGTATGAGGTTCAGTAATTTTTTTGAGAAAATTTGACAAGCAGTTCGCGCTAGTTTATGTTAAGAGCAAATCAAAATTAACCGGCGAACTTATGCTAAAATTCCGGGATTTGCGAAAAAAGTTAACAGTTGTGTTGTTAACCTTGTTTTTATTTATGCCGGTCGCGCAGGTTTTCGCGGATGACGCTGCTCCGACAGCTGTTTCGACAGTGCCAGATTCTTCGGTGGCGCCAGTTTCAGCCGTTCCTGCAACTGATACTTCTCCCGCGCCGGCTGCTCCAACAACTCCAGCTGCAGCAAACCCCTCGGCCGCTCCGGCATCTACAGATTCAGTTACAGCGCCTAGGACTGGCAATGCGCCCGCTCTACCTCCGGGCTCAACCCCGGCACAGCCATATGGATCAAATGCTCCAGCGCAGCCGACAACGGCACCTGCCGGTTCACTTTCTCCATCCAGCGGTTCTAATTACGCGGTTCCCAATCTCTATTCGGCAGGACAGGTAGCTCAGCCAAAAATTGACAAAAACACCGGGGCTTTAACTTATTCCTATCCTATTGCAGTTCCCCCAGGAAGAGATGATTTGCAGCCAAATATCACCCTTGATTACAATAGCCAAAAAACGGAAGATGGCTCTGCTTTTGGCCGAGGATGGAACATTTCAATACCCTACATTGAGCGCGTAAACAGAACAGGGATAAACAATTTATATAGCCAAAATTACTATACGTCTTCTGTTTGTGGGGATTTAATTTCCGCTGATAATACTAATTTCGGTTGTCGTACTGAAAACGGCGATTTTCTAAAATTCGTATATTCAGGCAGCACTTGGACGGTAACCGATAAGAAAGGGACGACGTATCTATATGGTTCAAGTGCGGCAACAAGACTGGATAACCCGGGGAATAGCGCGCAAATATACAGATGGATGCTGGAAAAAGTTACTGATACGAACAACAATTACATAAAATATTCATATACAAAAGATTCGGGACAAATTTATCCTTCCCAAATAATCTATACCGGCAACGGAACCATCGACGGTCCGTTTACGGTCACATTTACTACGCAAAGCCGAACGGATCAATATCAGACCTATAAAACTGGGTTTGCAGTTACGTCTAATTATCGCATTTCTGAAATCGACACAAATATTAACGGTGTTTGGGTTCATAAATATGTTTTGGCATACACAACGGGCGATAACGGATACCGTTCGATGCTTTCGAGCATCACCGAAACTGGTAAGGACGAATCTGGTACCTCGGTTAATCCCCCTGCCACCCAGTTTTCATATACAAAAAGCACACTTTCTTGGACCCAAACAACAATTCAAAACCCTCCCTTACAATCTGACGCGAATATGCCGTCTGATTATATGTTAGGTAATGTTGTGGACAATACTTTGCCGATCAAAGGCAACGGTTTGCCAGACATAGTTGAATCCGATGCAGTGGGTTGGAACTGGACGTCTGGAACGTGGGGCGATGCCATAAATAATATTTACACTAACACTGGGACAAACGCCTGGTCTTTAGCATCTGGTTTAAATCCACCTTATCAAATTCAGGGACAAGACCAGAGAGGAGGTTGGGGTGGAATTTTTAACCAGGGCGTCAGCTTGGCCGATCTAAATGGTGATGGTTTACCCGACTTTATTAAATCTCAAAGCGGAGCCAACGGAGCATATAAAGCATATTTAAATAACGGTGGAACAGGGTGGGTGCAAAATGCTAATTGGACTCCTACTATCCCGATCACGGACAGCGTGGACACCCAGAATGGAGGCACTCCGACAGATTTTGGAACCCGCGTATTGGATTTGAACGGTGATGGGCTTGCGGATATAATTCGGATCCAAAGCAACCCCGCCAGTGTTCAATTAAACACTGGTACAGGATTTGGTTCGGTTTCAACTTCATGGACAAATCAAATACCAAGAATTTATTATC
>CAZLFS010000037.1:0-6227 GCA_964559005.1 uncultured Candidatus Saccharibacteria bacterium | reverse complement strand
ATAATCGGTAAGTTGATTCCTGCTGGCACGGGATTTAATCCAGATGCGGCGAAGGAAGACCTTGCTGCTGCAGAAACGCAAATAGTTTCGGAAGAAGCTTAAAAGATATTAAACAGTCTCGGTCAACGCCGGGACTGTTTTTTAATTGGTGTAATTTAGGGCAAAAGAAAGAGCCCCGCTTGCGAATGCAAGCGGGGCAGCGCTTCTGTAGGACATAGCGCGTGTACTTATTGCGAGATACCGCGGTCAGGCAGCGATGCGTTCGATGATCCGGGTACGCTGCTGATCGTTGAGCGCATTCATCGCGTTGTGCGCCGCGAGAATGTACAAGCGCTGGGTTTGAGCGCTTCTCGCCTCTGGAGGAAGCGGGATGCCCTCGCGCGCCAGCTGATGCACAGCCTGCGGGGTTGCTGACCTGAATACGACCAGGTCTTCCAACACCTCGAGCAGGTGCTTGAAGAGCGCTCGAGTGGTCGCCCACTGGTTGCCGGGGCGGCTGGAATGGTTGCGCAGCGCGTTGAACAGCCATACCACCGCGTCGATCGACGTCTTGTAGCCTCCGGCTGTAATCACGGAGTTGGCTCCTGCCTCATCGAATCCCAGGCCCATGAGCATGAGCTTGGCGGATTCGAAGTGGCTTCCACCCGGCTTATTGTGCAGCCGGCGACCCTGTTCGAACAGGTCTGGGTGGATGACCCATGGCTTCGCATCTCCACACATCGGCATCACCTCATGAAAAGTACGTTGATTGGCCAGCGCCGGAGTGGCACTGGTAAATACTAGTTTGAATATAACATTTATTTTGGTTTATGTCAAGGAATTAAAACAGGCAAATATGAGCAAATTAAGACCGCCTCTAGTTCGTAGAGGCGGTCTCTTGATTCGTGGAGGCCCGGGCTTTAGCCAAAGCCCACTGCGCGTTTGGCTGCTGCGATCGTGCCGTCAACCCAGCAGCCGATCATCAGGCGCAGTTCGATCAGGCCCCAGCCAATGAAGCCGATGAACACTGCCAGCCAGACGACGACGCGTGCGACTGCTTCGACGGTGTTGCGCGTTGCCGAGTAGCTGTAGTCCTTGATCGTTTGCAGCGGGCTGGAGAAAAACCCTGTCGATTCGCCCGCGTCTTGATGATCCGGCTTTGCCCAGGACAATGCCTGATTCACTCCTGCAGAAACCAGGAAAGAACTGGCAATGGTCTTGGGAGCCCAGGTCACCGCAGACACGATGAGGATCAGCCCCACGATGAAGTGCTCCAGGGACTTTTGCCAAGGCCCTTTCTGGCTCCTGTTCATGCCATCCTCCTCTAGAAGGGGTAACAGAGTAGAATGCCATAAAGGAGCTAAATTGTCAAGTAAACAACACGGTAACTATTTTGGCCAGCTCGCAACCATCAACAATTGTTTCTGGTCCAGTTGGCTCCAGATTTCTTCAGTAACAAAAGGCATGAATGGGTGCAATAGTTTAAGGATTGTTGCCAGTGTTTGCAATAATATTGCTTGGGTGTTTTCTTTTGTTGGCTGATCTTTAAGCTGGGCTTTGCTTGCTTCTATATAAGAATCAGCAAATTCGTACCAGGTGAATTGATAGATACTTTGTGCGGCTTCGTGCATGCGGAACGCATCTAGATCATCAGTAATTTCTTTTACAGTCGCCTGGAGTTTTCCCAAAATATTTTTATCTGCATCGCTTAAGACGCTGTCGTTGATTTTTTTATTAAGCAGATCCGTAATTTGGCCAGATTCAACATTAGACAAAACGAACCGTGCGATATTCCAAAGCTTGTTTGCAAAATGCTTCATGCCTTTGATTTTTTCTTCAGCCAGAGGGATGTCGTTGCCAGCAGCGGTTGAGAAAATTAACGCGAAACGCAAAGCGTCAGTGCCGTAGGTGTCGATGACACCAAGCGGATCAACAACATTGCCCTTGCTTTTGCTCATTTTTTGGCGGTCTTTATCGCGCACCAAGCCGTGCAGGAAAATAGTTTGGAAAGGTGCTTTACCGGTTTTATACCAGCCGAGCATAATCATACGCGCAACCCAGAAAAAGAGAATGTCCCAACCGGTTTCCATTACTGAAGTAGGGTAGTATGTTTCGAAATCTTTTTTGTCGTTGGCCATTAATGTCGCGTAAGGCCATTGCCCGGACGAAAACCAGGTATCAAAGGTGTCCGGATCTTTTGTCAGTTTGCTTGATTGGCATTTTGGGCACGACTGTGCTTTATCTTCCGTATCGATAATAACTTCACCGCATTCGCCGCAGTATTTTACTGGGATTGGGATACCCCACCAGATCTGGCGTGAAATCGGCCAGTCTTTGAGATTATCCATCCAGTGCATAAACACTTTTTCAAAGCGGTCGGGAATAATTTTTACGTTTTTTTCAGTAACCGCGACCGTTGCTGCATCGCGCAAGCTCGGTCTGCCATCAGGCATGGTTTTAGTTACGGCAACAAACCATTGCGGAATTATTAGCGGCTCAATAACTGTGCCGCATTTGTAGCAAAGCTGGACATTATGTTTATATTGGCTGTTTATTTTAGATTCATCAATTAAGCCTTTGGCAATCATTTCTGCGACTATTTTCTCTCGCGCTTCTTTAATTTTCATTCCGGCATATGGCCCGGTTTTTTCATTTAATTTGCCGTATTTATCAATGACCGCAATCGGCTCTGGCATTCCATCTTTATGGCGTTGCCACATTTCAAAGTCTACCGCATCGTGCGCTGGCGTAATTTTTACCACGCCAGTGCCAAATTCCATATCAACAGCTTGGTCAGCAATGACCTGCATTTTTTTTGGCCCAAGCAAAGTTTCAATTTCAATTTCCTTGCCGATATATTGCTGGTAGCGTTGGTCATCAGGGTTTACGGCTACAGCAGTATCGCCAAATTTTGTTTCTGGGCGTACAGTTGCCACTTCAAATGGGCCGTATTTAATATAGTAAAGCGGATCTTCGCGTTCTTCGTATTTCGTTTCCAAATCAGAAAGCGCGGTTTGGTGTTTGGTGCACCAGTTGCCAATGCGGTTGCCGCGATAAATCAGTCCGTCATTATAAAGCTGCTCGAAAGTTTCGTAAACAATTTTGATGATGCGCGGATCAAGCGTAAAAATATTTCGTGACCAGTCGCAGCTTGCACCTAAACGTTTTAACCCGTCTTCTGTTTTGTGCTTATTTGCTTGCACGAATTCATAAGCTTCGCGATAAAATTCTTCGCGCTGCATTTTAAAGCGGCTGCGCCCTTCTTTTTCTAACTTTTTTTCGAAAACAACTTGCGTTTCGAAACCAGCGTGGTCAGTGCCAGGCAGCCATAAAGCGCGTTTGCCTTGCATGCGGTTATAGCGGACCAAAATATCTTCAATGGTCATGCCCAATGCGTGGCCAAGGTGTAGTGCGCCATTCGCATTTGGCGGCGGCATAATAATCGTATACGGTTCGCCGTCCTGGTTTGGTAAATTATCCGGATTAAAAAATCCGGAGTCCAACCATTTTTGGTAAATTTTTTGTTCCGTATCTTTTGGATTGTAAGCGCTTGATAGTTCTGGCATTTGATTCTCCAAGGTGCCCCGAGGGTCCCATCCGAGGGGCACCCTCAAAATAAAAAACACCCTAAGGTGTTCAAGTTCGCTCTGTGAATAGGTGAGCGAGGTACCAACTTGATTTGATCTTGATTGAGCCTTTTTAACGCAAGGCCTGCGGCAGGTTCTACTCTCTTTACTTTTTGGGGGGTTTAGATTTCTTCCTGCGCCCATATTCCTTTTGACTAAGGCAAGGGCTTAAAAATAGCTTACCAAACCAGTGGTCCGCTGTAAAGACCGATTGCCCATAAGCTTTGACGCCAATTGTGCTTTATGCTAATATGTCGTTACGTACCCGAAGGTTCCGCAAGGATCTAGGGCGAACTTCCACCATCTCCAGGAGGAGACAGATGAGGATCAAGCATTTCCTCGTCGGGGTGGCGAGCATGATGTTCTTTGCCGCGCTTGTCATGGTAATGCCGGTAACGAGCCATGCCGCTACGATCCACGCCGCCGCACCGCCGCCGGTCACGAGCTGCGCCTCGCATGCCGTTCTCGTGCCGAACACTCCCGCTCTCGCCGCCTCGCCTGGCGTGCAGAGCACGTCGTCGACTTCGACCATCGCGTACATCGGCGCCAGCACGGCACGCATCCTCCCGGAACGCGTCCATGCCAGCGGCGATCCGCCCAACATCCTCCGCACGGCGATCTACGCTTATACGACGACCAACACGCCGCCGGCAACACCGCCTCCGATCGCGGCCGCGATCATGAAGAATGCGACGACGATGACGGCCACAGCGACGACGGCACGCTACGCGACGCTCAACATGACGAGACGAGCACGCGACGGCACCAGTACCCGGACGGCGACGATGCCGAACCTCATCAGCCGGGCCACCTGACCGCTACCACGAGCGGCAGTGCCCACAAGCAAGACCCACGTTCTCTCCGAGAACGTGGGTCTTCTATTTGATGTTTGTTAAATTTCCATAACCGGATCAGCTTTAACCTTGGAATAATGCACTGGGCTGAAACCATTAGCAAGCATGATTGCAGCAGCATTGGCAATCATTAAAGCATTATCCGTACATAGTGTGTAATCCGGCACAAATAATTTTAAGCCAATCTTTTTTGCAGCCTTTTCCAGCTTTTTGCGCAACTTGCGGTTTGCAGCAACGCCTCCAGATAAAGTAATGCATTTTGCTTTATATTTTTGGGCAGCGCGCAAAGTTTTTGCCACCAGCACATCAACCACCGCATTTTCAAAAGACATCGCAACGTCAGCTCTGGTTCGCGCATTTTTTATATTCAGTTCATCGCGTGTTTTATAAAGCACAGCAGTTTTTAAGCCAGAGAAACTAAAATCAAAATTTTTCGTATATATCATTGGACGCGGGAAGCTGTAATCCTTTTTGCCTTTTAGCGCTAATTTGGATATTGCTGCCCCGCCAGGGTAGGGTAGGCTTAAAAGCTTGGCAACTTTATCAAAAGCCTCGCCAGCAGCATCATCAACAGTTTTTCCCAGCACCTTATAATGCCTTTTGTCTTTTAACAGCACCAAATAAGTGTGGCCGCCGGAGACGATCAAATTGATGCTTGGCAGTTTCAGCCTTGGGTTTTCAATAAATGACGAATATAAATGTCCGAGCATATGATTGACCGGAATAACTTTCTTACCCAGAGCAAAGGCGAGACCTTTAACGTATTCAGAGCCGACCAGCAGCGAAGGCACTAGCCCTGGTCCTGCAGTTACTGCCAAATAGTTTATTTCTGAAAGGCTGGTTTTAGCCTCTTTCAGCCCAGCGGTTACAAGTGATCCTATTCTTTTAAGGTGTTCGCGCGCCGCAACCTCCGGCACAACGCCATGCGTCCTTTGGTGTAATTTCGCCTGGGAAGCAATAATATGGCTTAAAACCTTTATTTTAGAGCCTTTTTGCTTTATGTCGATTATAGCTATAGCAGTTTCGTCGCAAGAGCTTTCAATAGCAAGTAATTTGTTCATTTTATCCTAGTATTTGTTAATAATATACAACCCTGCTAATATATTGGTAGTTATTTTGTATAAATTCACAAAAGACCGTTTGCGTGGTCTTTTTTATACTAAAAGCACAATAAACTTTAAGAAATACTTATGCAAATTAATGAGCTTATCGCTGAAACCATTGTAAATAAAATTACATCAATTGTGAACCGGGAAGTGATCTTTGGCGATGTTCCAGAAGAACTTCGCCAAGTTCGAGGCTGAGGTGGATGCCGAGGTTCGTGCCGCGGCACCCGATCTCAAGCTGGCGGCGGAGTAGTTCACCGCTGCAGCGACATCGCCGCTGTCGTCTCGGCCTTGGGCCGGGACCCAGCGGCAGGTCTGTCTTTTGAGCAGGCCGTGGCGACAATTTTCGCGACAATGGACGACGGCGTTTATGGGTCTCGGCCCAAGGCCGGGACGACGCCTGATATGTTGAAGCGCTGCGGCCTCACGAATGAAAGAGGTGTTAAGCCTTGAAATAAGCGATCTGCGTGGTGGTCGCGAGCAGTTTCCCCGAGGGCGACCACAATTCGCCGTGCTGGTCCTGGTAGCTCCTGTTGAATACCTTGGCGTCGGCGACGCCGAGCACATGGGTCATGTTCTCGCTCGCGAGCTCTTCGCGGCTGACATGGAAATAGGTCGTCAGCGACACCGTGCCGAACGGCACCAGCTCGCGGCGCGCGTGG
>CAZLFS010000036.1:0-6432 GCA_964559005.1 uncultured Candidatus Saccharibacteria bacterium | reverse complement strand
AAGCTGGTAAATCTTTTTCTTGACGCTGATTTTTGCGGCAATATACAGCAAAAGCATGCCAACCATCGAAACAATCACCGGAATCACTGCGACTTTACCAATATTTTTATATGCCAAAAAAATGAAAAAAGGCCAGATAACATCTTCCATTTCAGAACGGAAGGCAGTGAAGCACTGGAAAAGATAATTTATTTTTTCGTAGGGATGCGCAAAAAATTGCGCTAAAGTTTTGGAGCGCTGCTCCGGCTTGTATTTATGGCTGCGCATTTTGAAAATCGGGATCAGCGAAAGGCTCATCATTAAAGTGCTGAAAAAAATCAAGGTTTTCTGGTCGGTTTTGATCAGAATAAGCGCGCCAATTGCCGGAGCAAGCAATCCGCCAACAGTCCTGACAATGCCAAGAATGCTCACTTCGCTGCGCAGCTTGGTGTTGCCTTTCAAGCCGCTGTGCGTGCTTTGCACAAAAATGTATAAATGGCCAACCCAATAAAAAGTATCAAAAATCGCTGCAGCGAGCGCGAGCAGTAAAATTTGGTAAAAGCGCGGCGTTAAATTATAGAGCAAAATAAAATAAAGCAGCTCGGCAATAATTGCAACAATAATCGCCAGGCGCGCGCCGTATCTTTCTATAAACCTTTGCGCGACAATATTTAGCGGCACGTCAAAAAGGTTGAAAATCAAATAATATACAACGATTGCCGGAAAACCCATGCCCAGCCGCCAAAAAATAATCGGAATAAAAACAGAAATCAGCGAAAGCGCAAATGCCTGGATCCATACTGCCAATTCAAAAAGATGCAAATCCGTATTAAACAGCTTGCGGAGATGAATGTGATATAAATAGTACGCGCGCAAATTCATTTTATTTTTATTTCAACAATTGCTGTGCTGCTTCTATTCTAACATAAAAGCCCTCGTTTGAGGGCTTTTATTAAAACTGCGTTGCAGAAGTTACTGATTGTTGTTTTCGTTATTGTTATTTTCGTTTCCTTTATTGTGATGGCGGCCAAATGCATGGCCTTGTCCGTGGCCAAAACCGTGTGCGCGTACGCCAGCTAAAATCCTAATTTCAGTTGCGTTCAAATTATTTGTGGTCGGATCAATTGTGCCGGTTGCAACAATATTTGTGCCGACAGTAATGTCTGAAAGCTGTGCAGTCTGCCCTGCTTTCTTAATCATTGCACTGCTTGCCGCATTTACTGTCACGCTACCGCTTTTTCTGGTCTGAACGGTCAAGCTGGAGCCGTTAACCGCTGTTACCTTGCCAACATAAGTTTTATACTTTTGTGCGATGGTAATATCGCGGATTGCGGTTGCAGTAACATTATTATTTGTGATCGTGCCAGTTACCGCAATTTTATCGCCAACTTGGATACTGCCCAAGGTTAAGCTTGGATCAAACTCATCTTTCAGCTTCGCATTGGTTATATCAATTGTGAAAGTGGCATTATTTGAAGTGGCAATTGTAATGGTGTTTCCAGAAACGGATGCGACCGTGCCAACTACAAAATGCCTGTGGAATCTGTGAAATTCCGCCATTCTTACATGATGTTTTCTCAAATTCGGAGCTGCTTGCGCGCTTGCAACACTAGCGATTCCCATAGCCAAAACGCTAAATATTGCGATTGCTTTTGAACTTTTCGACATGTAATTTCCTTTCTTGATTATCTTATCTACCAGATATAACGATAACGCTAATAGGATGTTTCAGCTATTGGTGATTTCGGCAAAACCACCTCCTTGGCGCGCGGAGAAATCGTGCGATTTTCTTAGGCGGACGTAAAAGGTGGTGCCTTGCGGCGAAGATTCAAACCAAACGTGACCCTGGGGGTGCGCATTAATAATTGCTTTGGCCATATAAAGCCCAAGGCCAACGCCATTATTTGCAGAAACGTGTTTTCGGAAAAGCTTGTTTTTAATCGCTTCCGGAATGCCCGCGCCAGTGTCTCCAATCGCAGTAATAATAAATTGCGGCTCCTCCGTAAAATAAATTTTAATGCCGCCGGAAACAGTATTGCTAACCGCGTTCTCCAAAATATTAAAAAATGCCTGTTCCAAATAGGATTGATTGCCCAAAACGGTAAAATCATTTTGCGCGGCTATATCTATATAGAGGTTCTTATTTGCGGCAACTGGCATTAAAACCGGCAAAATATTATTAAAAATTTGTTTTAAATCCACTTTATTTAAAGCCAATTCTTCGGTATCTTTTCCCAAACGCGCGAGGTCCAAAATGCCTGTGACAAGCTGCTTTAGGCTTTTCACTTTTGCATAAGCCATGGAAATTAATTCGTCCTTGTCCGCTTGCGGCAAATTTTTGTGCGTAGTCAGCAACTCCAGCGAACCGCTTAAAGACGTCACCGGCGTGCGCAGCTGGTGTGATGCCATTTGCACAAAATCAAGCTGGCCTTTAATAATTTCTTTCAGCCGCTGGTTTTTATAAGTGATGTCGCGCACCTGCACCCTTACCTTGCTTTCAAGATTTTGATAAAGCAGCGCGCGCGAGTAAGCGGTTTGGATGTGCGCCCAAGTTGATTTCAATTTTTGCAGCTGTTCGTAAGACAAGCCCCACAGGCTTTGCTGCGGGCCAAGCAAAAAATAACCGCGGAAATTTTCTCCTTCATAAATTGGCAGCAGCGCAAGCGCGGCTTTAGGTGTCAGCGTAACGTTGGGCGTGTCAAAAAATATCGGCTCGCGCGTGCTTTTTGCCAAAACCGTGAGCTTTGGGTCTGGAATCTGGCTGCGCTCTTCGGAAATAATTTTTTGCTTGCGCTCATCAAAAAAATATATCCAGGCAAGCTGCAATGCGCCCTTCAAATATTCATCGCACAAATTGATCACTCGCGCAGGGTCTTGTTCAGTTCGTAAATTAGCATTAAGGTCATCGAGGCAATAATAAAAATTGCGGTAATTTTTTAGGAAAAGCTGCTTGTAAATTTCAGAAAAAACATAACGAAAAAATATGAACAGCAGCGCGCCGGCAAAAACCCCAAGCACGGCTTCGGTTTCATTAATTTGCAAATACTTTGAAAAATCCAAAAAAGAAATGATCACCACAAGCAAACTCGCGAGGTTGACGAAAATCCATTTGATCAGCAGGCGCACATCAAGCAATTGGTAATAAACAATGCTAATCGTGCTAAAAACAGTAAAGAAAATTGCGCTGATCGGGCCGATCATTTTAAATTGGCCAATGCCAAAAGCCGGCAAGATTATGTCGAAAAGTAAGGTGCTGCAAAGGAAGAATAGCAACCCCGAAACCATATATAGGATGCGCTGGCGCTGGATGCCGGTGCTTTCGCGCAGCTGCTGGATGAAATTTTTTGATGCGAGCAGCAAATAGGCCGCTTCAATCAGAATGAACGGTGCAAAGAGCGGACCGTTGATTGGAGTAAAACTGTTTGCGGTGAAGATTACATTTTTGATAATGAGATTGAACGGCAGCGCAATGAGGAAAACGAGGTAAGGAATTAATTCAAAAACGAGCGCGCGCCAAGCCGTATCACCTCTTTTTTGCGGAAAAACTTTGGAGAAAATGTAAAATCCGCAAATGCCAAACATACCAAAAAACAGCGTGATCTTGTCCGGCCAATAAAATGTTTTCATGCCCCGGAAAAGGATCAAGCCAAAAACCCAAAGCGCCATGCCGACGCTTAACATGCCAAAAGAAATATTTTGCTTTGATCGCGTGTTCTACAAAAAAACATAAACGCCGAACGCGATGTTCACTGCAACCAAATATAGTAATAAGTCTGTGAGGGCCATTTTTATTGGGTTGGGTTGGGGCGAAGCGAAGCTTCGCCCCTTTAGTTTACCACCATTTGCCGACGTAAATACCAGCCTCGAAAGAACCGATATCAATGTAACCGTAACCTGGCATTGGGGGCAACTTGGTGATTCCATACTTTTCCTCCATACCAAGCAAATGGACACATAATCTATCCACTACCACGCCGGTACTTAATGGAGGCGTACCGCCGAAAATAGGCGCTTTGTGCTGTTGAATCGCCCACTCCTCAATGACCTGGTTAGTGATCACAGCAGGCGCACGAGGTGCTAACCTCTGTATCAGCCGCATTACCACCTCTTCAGTCAAAGTTGTCGACTCGTCCATCTCCAGAAATTCCTCTACCGTCATGCTATACGGAGTGAAAAAGAATATGCGAGTGCCAAATCCAATGACATTGCAATTGAAAACTGGCACACCACATTTCCGACAAGCTCTGTGCAATTGAATCCGTGCGCCGATTTCAAAAAACTCAATTTCATCACAAACTACATCGGCGCCACGAACAAATTCCTCTGCATTATCCGCTGTGATACCGTCCTTAAAGACGTCAATCTCAACATCATCGACGATCTCCTTGATCATTTTATAAGTCTCCAGCGCCTTACTGCGACCAATCGTATTGAACGTGGCCGCAAACTGGCGATTGATGTTGGAAGCATCAAAGAGCTGGTTATCTGCAATCCTTATCCTACCAACCCCAATCCGCGCCAAAGTTGCGGCTATCAAACCACCCATCCCTCCGCAACCAGCGATCGAAACCACCGTCTCCTTGAGTTTCATTTGATTTTCCATGCCAATGACACCGATGTTTCGATCGACACGCGCCATATACTTGTCCATTAAGCGATTCATAACTCCTCCTATAAAAGTTAAGACCCCTGGGTAGAGCATACCAGGGTCACATTAAAAAAATATTAAATTTACACTTCCGAGGGTCTCATCCGAGGGGCACCCTCGTTGTTGAGCGTGGTTCTTAGCCTAATCTCCCGAAAATCCCGGTGGACAGCGGCCGGCCGGATTTATCTTTTAAAACCAGTTCGCCTGCCACAATAGGAAGTGCGCCGGAAGTACCAGAAGCGCCGGCGCCAAAGCCAACCGCTTCAGCAAAATCGCGCAGCATATTTTCGAGCAGCAAAGATGAAACCGAAACCGCGTACGCGTTCACAATCATAAAACGAAAATCCGCAGACGCAATTTTTGCCAGCTCCTCAAACAGCGCCGGCAAGTGCTCGTTAAATTTCCAAACCTCGCCCTTTGGCCCGCGGCCAAACGCCGGCGGATCCAAAATAATCGCATCATATTTATTGCCGCGCTTTGCCTCGCGCTTCACGAATTTCAAACAATCATCAAAAATCCAGCGGATCGCATCATCCGGCAATCCCGAAGCGAGCATATTTTCTTTTGCCCAAGTGATCGACGGCTTTGATGCATCAACGTGCGTAACGTTCGCGCCAAGTTTTGCCGCAAGCACGCTGGCAATGCCAGTGTAACCAAACAAATTCAAAAATTTAATGCCGCGCGCCGCGCGCGAATCGCCGCCGCTCAAATGCTCAACAATAAAATTCCAATTCGCAACCTGCTCCGGAAAAACTCCAGTATGCTTAAACGGCGTCAGCGAAACATAAAAATTGATTCGATCTTTCGACTGCGGAATTTCATAATGCATCATCCATTTTTTCGGCAAATTTTGTCCGGAAATTTTCCAGCCGCCGCGCTCGTTCTCATCATCGCCCTCTTTAATAAAAACGGCGTCAGCAGCATCCCAAGCAGAGCGCATCAACGCGCGTTTCCACAAAATTTGCGGATCCGGACGCTGTAAAACATAATCGCCAAAACACTCCAGGCGAAAACCGGTGCCGGTGTCGATCAATTCATACCCGGGCAATTGCGAAATCTCTTCTAAAATCATGGATTTATCATAGCATTTCATTGACTTTCGCGGAAGAAAATGCAATAATGTGCAGGAGCTTTCGGGCTCTTTAAAATTTGTTCGAGAGTAGCTCAACGGTAGAGCAACCGGCTGTAAGACCTTCGTTTCTTCCGGGATATTTAAATCATGGAGAAACGAAAATATTCAGACCGTGCGGAGTACCTTAAAAAGCAGTTCAAAAATGCATTCTCGTTTGTTCGAACTGCCAAGGAAATTCATGCCGGTTTATTGCAGCTTCCTCAAGCAATTGAGGTTGAAAAACGAGGTGAATTGCTGGAAACCCCTATGGGCAATCAGCAGCCAAGCTTTTGCTGTGCAAAAGAAGGTTCAGAGACTATCCGCAAGGAGTACTGTTTCGCTTGCGAAATGGGAAGCGCCTCGCATCCTTTGAGGATGATGATATAGTCCACCCCTTAAAGAAATTTAGGGATTAGGTGTAACCGGTTGGTTGTGGGTTCGAATCCCACCTCTCGAGCCAAACAAAAAACATTAGCAACAGCTAGTGTTTTTTGTTATTCTTAATAAACATGTTTCGTGCAGTTAAATAATGGAATTATGACCAAAAAAAGTAGAGTGCTACGCATGGACAATATCGGCATCGTTGTGGAGTCCCTCGATGAAGCCATATTCTTTTTTACCGAGCTTGGCTTGAAACTTGAAGGGCGCGCTATTGTTGAAGGAGAATGGGCCGGTCGGGTCACCGGACTGTGCG
>CAZLFS010000035.1:0-6538 GCA_964559005.1 uncultured Candidatus Saccharibacteria bacterium | reverse complement strand
AACCGGCGTAGTTGCGTTCCAGTTTGCGCTATACATGCCGGTTCCGGAAGCATAAGCATCAGTATTATCCAAACCCCAATAAAAATAATTTGATGCGTTCACAGCCGAAATAAGCATTAGCCAATATTTTTGGCCGGCAAGCAGCGTTGGCGTGGTGCTAAAAGTCCCGTCAATAAAACCATAACTGCCAGCAACCGTAGAAGCGGAAATTGTCCCGGTTGCGACAACGGTTTTAGATGGCACGCCATTGTTATCATTCAAAATTTGAACTGTAAGGTCTGTTGGCGAGCCAACCTTTTTAATGTAAACGCCAACTTTTGCCAAAGTTTTGGAAATCGCAGGCACAAAGCTTTGCGCAACGTCCGCGTCAGCTGTGCTATCGCCAAATTTAAAATCAGTGTTTTGGGTAGTCCACTGTTGATCCGGACTGCTTTCGATGCCCCCGGCAACAATTGCAGTGCCGTTAATTGTTCCGGAACCGGTAATATTGCCATTGGAATAAACATTGCCTGACACCTGCGAGCCATTATTCATTTGCAGGCCGCCTGCGCCAACCTGGACGCCAAGGTTAAAAGAAATACTTGAACTGTTAATATTTACAAGGGTTTTTACGGTTTTTGTTTCCAATGGGCTGGTGTTGTTTGGCACATACCCAGTTGAAATGATTTGCTTGTCGTTAGAATCAATAGTTGTGACAGTGACTGAAAATACTCCCGGACCAAAAGTTGTTGTTTCGCCAGTATAACCAGAACCCTGGTTTAATTGCGAAATCGCTTCATCCACCCCGGCTTCTGCCAAGTCCAATGCCTGGCCCTGATAATACGCCTGGCGCTGGCCGCGCACCTGCAAAACAGTGTAACCGATCAATGCCGTGGACATCGTTAAAAGAATTGCCAAAAATAAAAAGGCGATGATTATTAATTGTCCGGATTGTTGCTTTTTATTGCGCTTGCGCATATCAATAATAATTTCGCAAATATATTTGCTGTTCCAAATGCGAACTGATTAATTCGGCGTGCACTGTGGTTTGGCTTTGCAAATCAACGGAAACTTTTTTCACCAAAGAATAATTGCCATTGTCATAAGTAAAAGTAATGCCTTGCAAAGAATCAGTAAGCAGCTTATTGCCCGTTTTCCTAAAACTTGCCGGATCAGCTTGTACGGTCTCCCAAAGCTTTGTGCCGCTAACGTAAAACGCAACATAATCCCAAGCACCGACAATAATGCTGCCAGAGGAATTGGCTGAAGGCAACTGCAAAACCAGCGTATTTGCACCGGAAGCATAATTGACGCCATTAACTACCTGCGCCGCCATAACGTGATGCGCCTGCTGGCCAAAACTAGTTATTTCGTTTAATGCAGTCCTGCCGCCGCCAGCAGTTTTAACCATCCCCTGTTCGTAATTATAAATCGTGCTGTGGCGGTCATATAAAGTAAACAGTGCAACCAAAATTATTGAAAAAAGGAAAATGACTATCACCATTTCAATCAAAGAAAAACCGCGTTGATGCGCAAAGGCCCTGAACTTCATTGGCCAATTCCTCCTTGAGTTCTGATTGTTGTCAGCGTAACGGTCCTGCTGACATTGCCAGGATCTTGCCAGGTGACATTGACATCAATGCGCTTTGCTTTGGTGTTGTAATTGCTTACGGTTATGCTTTCTGCTCCAGAAGGCAAAGAACTTAAAAGTGAATCAGAAATGTTTCCCGAAGCAGGCAGGCTTCCATACGCGGTGTAACGCAATTTTTCCATTTCAGTGTCCGCAATGCGGAATGCTAATTGCTTGTTCTTTGCGGTGCGATTCAAAACCACGGTGTTTGTTGCCGCAGAATAAATAAGCAAAACAACAGCAAAAATAAAAAGCGCGATAATCACTTCTATTACGGAAAAGCCTTTTTGTTTTGATTTTGCTTGGCGCGCCATTTATTAGCCCCCTTGCTGGGTTAAGCTGTAGATTGGGCTGATTAAGGCCATTGCCAGAACTCCGACCACGCCGCCGATAACCAGCAAAAGCACCGGCTCAATAACAGAAGAAAGGTTGCGCATGGTGTCATCAACCTCAATTTCAAAGTGTACCGCTAGCTCTTCTAAAATCTGGTCAACAGTGCCGCTCTCTTCGCCAACATCAATCATTTGCGTCACCAAGTAGGAAAAAAGGCCGGGATACTGCGCAAGAGCGCCGCCCAGCGTTTTGCCGATTTTAACGTCCTGTACCACTTTGCCAAGCGCATCGCGGTACTGCACATTGCTTAAAGAAGTTGATGTGATCTGCAAGCCCTCCAAAATTGGTGTGCCGCTTTTAAGCATCGAGCTCATAATTCGGCAAAAGCGCGCCATATTTATTTTTTTTGCGATTTCGCCGAAAATTGGCATCAACAGCAGGGTTTTATCAAAAACTCGCGCGCCCTTTTCAGTACGATAAGCAGCAATAAATCCAGCAATCAAAGCAACGAAGCCGCCGAGCACTAAAACCGGATGTCCAGACATAAAATCAGTAAAGGCAATAACCATTTTGGTTGTCAGCGGCAGCTCAATATTTGATTCCTTAAATATGCCAACCAGTTTCGGCAAAACGAAAATCGACATCAGGATGCCAACAACGATAATCGTAAAAACGATAACTGCTGGGTAGATCATCGCGCCTTTGGTTTTTGAAACCAAATCGTGCTCGCGCTGCAGCTGAATTGCAAGATATTCCAAACTCTTATCCAAATTCCCAGAAGCCTCCCCAACGCGGACCATGCTGACAAAAATGTTTGGGAAAATTTTTGGATACTTTTCTAAAGATTCTGATAAGGTCTTGCCTTGTTCAACATCAAGGTAAACCGCCTGCAAAACATTGCGGAATTTCGCGTTTTTTGTTTGTACAACCAAAATCTTTAAGCCTTTTGTCAGCGGCACGCCGGCTTTGAGCACAATAGAAAGGTTTTGCACGAACAAAATTTTGTCTTCCAAACTGACTGTGCTCAAACTGGAAAGCAAATCAAATTCCGTCCACTTGGTTTTTTTCTCTTTTAGCTCAACTGGGATCAGCCCTTGATTGTGCAAAAGCGTGATTGCATCGCGGTAAGAAGTGGCATCAACGCTGTCACTTTTTGACTGGCCTTCTTTATTTAACGCAGTATATGTAAATTCCATTTATTTTATTCTCTGGAAACTCTTAAAATTTCATCAATAGTAGTGATGCCAAGATTCGCCTTAATAAAACCATCTTCCCACATTAAGATCATGCCCTGCTCTTCGGCTTTGTCCTGGATAACCTGCGTTGTCGCGCGGGAAATAATCAAATTTTGAATTTCCGGTGTCACTTCCAGCACTTCGTGGATGCCAAGGCGGCCGCGGTAGCCGGTGTGCGCGCATTTTGAACAGCCAGCGCCCTTATAAAAAGTGAGGTCGGCAACGGATTTGATTTTGTTGGAAATCGCACCTTCGCGAATCATCGATTTTAGCAGCTTCTCCAAATTGAAAATAGAAATTGCCTTAAGCGTTTGCTCGTCAACTTTAACGCTTTGAATGCAATCCGGGCAAATAATGCGCACCAAGCGCTGGGCAACAACCGCATTCACGGTTGAAGCAATCAAATAAGGCTCAATGCCAATATCCAGCAAGCGGGGCAATGCGGCTGCGGCGCCATTAGTGTGCAGCGTGGAAAGGACAATGTGCCCCGTCATCGCGGCGTGGATCGCCTCTTCGGCGGTTTCCTGGTCGCGGATTTCACCGATCATAATAA
Organism: uncultured Candidatus Saccharibacteria bacterium; assembly: GCA_964559005.1. Classification (GTDB taxonomy): domain Bacteria; phylum Patescibacteriota; class Doudnabacteria; order UBA920; family VMFF01; genus CAZLFS01. The sequence continues at coordinate 2,808 of CAZLFS010000035.1, read as the reverse complement.
CGTTCGGGTCCTGGCGCAAGAGCGCGCGCAAGCCCATGGCAAAAGTTAAGCCGATTTTCGGGTTAACTTGCATTTGGTTTGCGCCAATAATGCGGTATTCCACCGGATCTTCAATAGTGCTGATGTTAATGCTCCTGCTGTTTAACATGGTCAGAATCGAATAAAGCGTGGTTGATTTGCCGGAACCAGTCGGGCCAGTAACCAAAAGCGCACCGTGCGGCTTATGGATGTTGTTTTTGATTCTTTCCAAATTGCTGTGTTGAAAGCCAAGCTGCTCCAAAGTCAAAGCCTTGGCGCTTTCATCCAACAAGCGCATGACCACTTTTTCGCCGTCAAAAACCGGAATTGTCGAAACGCGCAAAGAAAAATTGTAATCGTCTTTTTGGATTTTAAAACGGCCGTCCTGCGGCAAACGGTGTTCGTCAATTTTCAAATTCGCCAAAACTTTAATGCGCGCAATCAAAGCGCCTTGGACAATTTTCGGCAAAGTCATTACCTCGTGCAAAACGCCGTCAATGCGGTAGCGCACGGAAACGCTGTTTTCTGTCGGCTCAATATGGATGTCCGAAGCTTTTTCAAAAACAGCATATTCCAAAAGCGTATCAACAACGCGGATAATCGGAATCTGCTCTGCCATTTTTTTCAGCGCTTCAGCAAGTTCCGCTTCGTTTTTAATGCCAGCCGCACCGCCACCTTCTTTAATCAGTTCAGCGAATTCACTTTCAATGCTGGTGTGGTATTTGGATAAGCCGAATTCAATGCTTTTCTTGCTGGAAACAAAAGTTTTTACGGTTAAGCCGGTTTTCTTTTTGATGAACTCTTTTGTTTGCAGGTCAGAGGGGTCAAACATTGCCAGGCTGATCGAGTCTTTGTCTTTGGCAAAAGCAATCAAAAGGTGCCTGCGCGCGATCGGCTCCGGAATCAAAGCCAGCGCTTCTGGATCAATTTCAATTTTATGCAAGTCAACCGCCTGCACATTCAAAATTTGCGCTTTAAAGTTGATCAGCTGGTCATCATTAACAACACCTCTTTCCACCAGGAGGTCTTCAAGGTCAACTTTATTTGCTGCGGCTTCTTTTTCTATTTCCTGGAGCTTGTCGGATTCAATAAGCTTGGTATCAACCAGAAATTTTTGCAGGACGTTTTGCGAAATCATTTTAATTTTGGTTTCAGATTTTGTCGAGTATGTAAATTTATTATAACATAAATAAAACGGCAAGTATAATTTCCTTTCGAACAAGGAACAGGGATCGTTCGAAAGAAAATTCTTGCCGCTTTATTTAGATATAAATAGCTTTATTACTCGCCCCTATTGACCCTGCATTGGCATTAAAGGATACGCTGCCAAATCCGAATCAGTCAGCTTCACCAAATTTTTTAAAGTCATTTTAAGCACTTTGCGCAAATATTTCATTGAAGGGATTGGTGATTTGCCGCCATTTGTAACAATATAAACTGTCGGGCCGCTGCCTTTGATCAAGAAGCCATTTGACAAGACAACCGGTGCGCCAATCGTAAATTGGGAAATTTGAGACGGATCTACGTTAACAATATTTTGTGCGCTCAACCCCCTAGCCTTAAATACCGCATATGAAGTAAATGGCTGCAACTGATTATTAACAAACATATAAACTGTAGGGTTACCGTTTGCTTGGAGTATTGTGCCCGGTGGAAATGATAATGTCACGTTTAAAGCCGGCGCTGGGGTTATCGTTAAAGGATTGCCTGGAACCGGATTTGGCGTTACCGGCGTTGCAGGCGTAGCCGCTTGCACGGCAATCATAATGCCCGCGCTTGGCGTTTCAACTTTACCAAGCCAGTCTGTTGCCATGGTCTTGATGTTATATGTGCCTGATGCTGTGTTTGGCACATTCCAAACGTATTGCCAATTCGCGTATGAGCCATTTACAGCTTGAGCTTGCTGCCAAGTATTGCCGCCGTCAAAAGAAATTTGGATTGACTGGATTGAACTTGAAGAACCTTGTTTAGTAGTACCGGTAATAACTACTGATGATCCCGGTGTCACTGTTAAACTAGTTGTCGGAGATACGATTGTTGACGATGGCGGCAAAGCCGCAGCTACGCTAGTTCCCGAACCGCTAGTAATGCTGGTTGTTGTGCTGTAAGCAGTGGTTAATCCAGAACCTGTTGCTTTCAAGGAAATTGTGTCCACAATGTTATAACTCAATCCGCTAAACGAGGCAACACCGGCAACAGCGCTTTGTGTCAAAGTGCCACTCAACGTTCCGGGAGCAGATATGGTTGTACTTGTGCCTTCCATCGCCGCAACAGTAAGGGCTGTTGCATCTGCGCTGCGCAAATTGCCAAATTGGTCTTGAATGCTAACTTGTGGCGTAATCGTAAATGTTGAACCAGCAACGTTCGAGGCCGGTGGTTGGATTGTGAAAGCCAGCTTATTTGCTGCACCAACTACTTGTGTTAAAGTGCCAAAATTGCTTGAACTGCTTAAACCGGTAATTGTGCCCGCGGTCATGGTAATGTTTCCTGCTGCAGCCATTGGCGTACCGGCTGATGCTTTAACTTTCATTGTGCTGCTAGTGCCGATATTCAAGGTACCTGCTGCCGATGAGGCTGTATTAATTGGCACATTTAAAGCAGTATTTCCTGTAAATGTTATAGAACCGACAACACAGCTCGTGCCTGTACAAGTTACAGTTGGAGTTGAGCTGGTGTCAAAAATGTAGCCTGTAGGCAAGGTAAAAGTATGTGTTCCGGTAGCAATATCCCCTGCTGCGCCTTCTGTCACCACTATCGTTGGCAAAGCGACAGAAGCACCTGTAGCGCTAT
>CAZLFS010000034.1:0-6627 GCA_964559005.1 uncultured Candidatus Saccharibacteria bacterium | reverse complement strand
TCTACGCGGATCAGCGCATTTTCGTCTTCAAAAATTTCTTTAGCCAAAACTTTTGCGGTTTCAGTTTTGCCGACGCCAGTTGGACCAAGGAAAATGAATGAGCCAAGCGGGCGCTTTGGCGAGGTCACGCCTGCGCGCGAGCGGCGAATCGATTTCGCAATTGTGGTTACTGCCTCATCCTGGCCAATAATTTTAGATTTCAAAATCCTTTCCAAGTTGACAAGCTTCAGTGCTTCGGTTTTAACCAACTTGTTCAAAGGAATTTTGGTCATGATCGAAACAGTGCGCGCAATATGCTCTGAAGTAATGATTTGCTTGTCTTTTGATGGACCGCCAACAAGCATTTTTTGCAAGTCCGCAATTTGTTTTTGCAGCTTGTCGCCTTGGATGCGCAAGTGGTCAGCAGTGGTAAAATCTTGGGTTAAAACTGCCTTGGTTTTTTCTTCTTCCAATTCATGCCATTCCTGCTCCAGCTTTTTAATTTGGCGCAGGGTTTTGGAATTGCCGGTGGAAATCTTCATGTTTGCTGCGGTTTCATCAATAAGGTCTACAGCCTTATCTGGCAAGTATCTTTCTTGGATATATCGTGATGATAATTCCACCGCAGCTTTGATCGCGTCATCAGTAATTACAACTTGGTGATGCTTTTCATAATTTGGGCGCAAGCCTTGCAAAATGGCAATCGCTTCTTCTTGCGATGGCTCGTCAACAATAATTGGCTGGAAGCGGCGCTCTAATGCCGCATCGTGTTCAATATGCTTTTTGTATTCACCCAAAGTGGTTGCGCCAATTGCGCGCAGTTCGCCGCGCGCCAATGAAGGCTTTAAGATATTTGCCGCGTCCAAAGAGCCTGTAGTCGCGCCAGCACCAACAACCGTGTGCAGCTCGTCTATAAAGAGGATAATGCGTGGATTGTCTTTAATTTCATCAATAATTTGCTTTAAGCGCGATTCAAATTCACCGCGGAACATTGATCCTGCAACAATCAGCGCCAAGTCCAATGCCAGGATTTTTTTATCTAATAATGAATCCGGCACTTCGCGCTTAACAATTGCCAATGCCAAGCCCTCGACGATCGCGGTTTTGCCAACGCCCGGTTCGCCAATTAACACCGGATTATTTTTTGTGCGCCGGTTTAAAATCGAAATCATTCTTTCAATTTCTTTTTTGCGGCCAATCACCGGATCAATTTTGCCTTGCGCGGCGCGTTTGGTTAAATCGGTAGTAAAATATTCCAGTGCCGAGGTTTTTAAGCCAACGCCGCCTTGCTGATAGCCAAAGTCTGGGCGCTGCCCTCCAGGACCAATGTTTTCCGGTCCAGGCGGCATGCCATCATCCATGAGGTTTGGAAACTTCGCCACATTTTCAAATACAGAAACCAAATTTTGCTTTAATTCGTACATGTCTACTCCTAACTTTGCGAGGATTACTTTGCCGCGGTTTGCCTGCATATCCAAAATGCCATACAAAAAGTGTTCAGTGCCAATGAACTGGTACTGATAACGGCTTGCAACAACAGCTGCCTTTTCTATTGATTGCTTGAGGTTTTCGGAAAGGATCGGCTTCCAATTATCTGTGAGGTGGTTTTGGTTTACTTTTGCCAACTCTTCTTTAATGACAGCCAAGTTAATCTTATTTTTTAACAACACCTCGGCAGCAAAGGAACTTTTTTCTGATATAATGCCGAAAAGAAGGTGCTCGGTGCCAATATGGTCGTGCTTCAGTTGTTCTGAAATCAGCTGCGCAGCAATCAATGCATTCTTTGCGCGGGTTGATAATCTTTCTAAGATAAATGCGAAATTATTCATAAATTTATTTTATCATTTGGGTCAAGTTTTTCCAAGGATTTAGATTAAACTTGAAGACTAATTATGCCGAAAACAAGTAAAAATGTAAAGTTTGCCAGTGCACAAGATTATGCATTGTATCTTTTGTCTCTAAAATTGCAATCTGTTGGCCAAATTAATGAAAAGTTAATGCGCAAAGGTTTTTCAGAAAAAGATACACTCTCGGCAATTAACAGATTAAAGGAACTCAATTATTTAAACGATGAGCAATTTGCACAAATTTACTTTGATAATCTCAAGAAATATAAAAGTTTTGGATACTTTGGCATAAAACAAAAATTGCTTCAAAGAAAAATTGAAAATAAGCTTGTTGAGAAGTTATTGCGTGACTTTTCTGTGCAAGACGAGCAGGATATTGCTAAAAGGTTTTTGTTGCGCAAAGCAAACTTGACTAAAGAGCAAAAAATGCGCGCTCTGCAGGGACGAGGATTTAGGATCGAAACCATCTTAAAGATTCTTAGATAATTAACTAAAAAGTGCTATACTGGATAAAATAGCATTATTGAAACAAAATGCCGGAAAATGAATATTTCGAAAAAATAAGGGCGCAAGCCGAAGCAGCGCTAAAAGAAAGAAATGAGGCGGAAGAGCGCGCGAAAGCCAACGCTGCAGAAAAGGAAAAAAGGCAAAGGGAAAAACCGCTGGAAGACGATTTGCGCGCCCGCGAGGAATCACGTAAAACCTATATAAAGAGAGCTGTTGATGCCAAGAGGCTGCGCAGCCAAAAAGAGCAAGAAGATCAAGAACTTGCTGAATTTGAGAAAACCGGCAAGGTTCTTAAAGCAGCAAATGAAAAAGGATTGCTTTTAGAAGAAGGCAAAGAGTTTGATAGCAAGCGTGAAGAAAAATCAAAAACTGCGGAAAAAGTTGGCAAGGATTTATCAGAGGCCAATGCTGATGTATTAATGGCAGACGAAACGATTGGAACATTAGAAGCTGATCCAAATGTTCGGGGTAAATTGGAAGAAGAAGCGCATGCAATGAATACGGAACTTGACCAGAAGAAGCGAGAAGATTTGGAACAAAGGAAACGCGAGCTGGAAAAGATGCGGGCGGAATTGCCAGGCCTGGTTAAAAAAGCACATCAGCGTAAAAATAGCATGTCTTACTCGCGTTACGGCAGCGGGGAACCAAATTGGCAAGATGTCCAAGACGCAGTTAAACTATTAGAAGGTTTTGATTTCACAAATCACTTTGCGCATCAGCATTTGAGCTATAGCCATGGCAACAGTTATCAGTTGGCGAGAAGCGTTGGCGAAGCAAATGAGGATTTTTTAAAAAAATATTACGAACTGCGCGATTCGATAAAAGAGAAAGAAGAACAGAATTCCCGGTTGGCAGCGAAGCGCAACTATTTTGAACAAACTGAAAAATATAGGCGTGAGGACGTTTATAAGCTTCAAACGCAGTTATCTAAAGATATTCGTAGTATGGCCGAGAAGATTATGGGACTTGCTGTGCGGCTTAATGAGTCTGATCGCGATCTACACGATGCAGAACAGAATTTAGAAGAACAAACCGCGCAAGCAAAAATCGGTCCGGGTAAGCCTGTCGGCAAGTTAAGCGATGAAACCAAGGAAAAGGTGCAACAACTAATTTATAACACTCAAGCAATAGATCAGCTTGCGCGCGATTTGCGCGCAATGCGGGAGAGTTTTTCCTGGTTGCAATTTTCAGATAAAAAATCTTTAGGTGAATTAATAGAGAATGTTCAGAATTTTGGCCCTTATTTTTCAGCAAAGGCCAAGCTTGGAAAAACTAAAGATGAACGGCAGCGCTTGGAAAGTGAAATGAGGGGTTTGATTGGAGCAGCGCGTTCAATAAAAGGGTCGATTCAAAAATTAAAGGGTAACATGGATCAATTATTGATGGACACAAAAGGTGTCGATCAAGAGTATGCCGCACTTCTTGACGAAGAAGTGCAGCGGCGTCCAGGATTTCAGCAAAATGCTCGTGCCCAGGAAATATTTAACGAAGTAAGCACAGAATTAAAATAAGAGAATGCATATGAGAAATAGGGAAAGAATGGAAAAGAGCGGCCAAGAGCCAATTCCGTTAGGTAATGTTGACCAAGATGCAATGACTGATTATCACAATGGCGAACCGGAGCATATTCTGGAACTGGATGGTTCGGAAGATCATCAGCACAACGAAGAAGTCCGTACGGAAATCCGTGAAGCGAAATATCGCAATGTGCAGGAGCTAAAAAACTTATTGGCAGATTTGACGGTTTTAGATGCTAAAACAGTTCAGTATCTGAAGAACGTTTGGCACACTGGCATGGAGACCTTGGAATTGCCTGCGGTTGGCAGAATTTCTGAACAAGCAGCAAGAGAGCTGGAGACTTTTCCAGGCGACGTTTCTTTAACAGGATTGGAGCAAATGTCTGATCCTGTTGCTAAAAGTTTAAGCAAGCATCCAGGCAAATTAATTCTTACTGGTTTAGAAAGTGATGGCTTGTCAGTAAAAGCTAAGCGCGCGTTGGCGGATCATAAAGATTTGATTATACCGCGCGATTTAAAGCTGGAGTTTGAGGATATTTTGGATAAAGAGAAAAATCAGCTTGATTTTTTTGAAGAAAAATAGTTTAGTGAAAAGCGAAAGAATGAAATGAGCCCCGGTCAAAAAGGCCAGGGCTCTTGTGTTACAGCGCGATGCTCTGTTCATGCCGCGTGCTCGCCGCTGGTGTTGATAGGAACCGGCGGGATGAACGCGTAGATCTTCTTGCCATCTGCGCTGCGCAGGATGATCGTGCCATCAAATTCGATGTCGGTTCGGACCACTTCTCGGCGATCCAGCACGACTCGATTCTCCGGGTCGCGTTCGTTCACCGCGTGAACGCTGGTGCGCAGGCCGTGGGACAAGGTAATGTGCACCTTGTTGATCCCGAAGTCGACCTGTGCGACCCTTCCGCTGCGCTTGATGTGCTGGCCGCGGTCCTCGAAATCGAGGGTGTAGCCGACCAGCTTTTGCAGCTCGGTAGCATCGATTCGGAACATAATCCGCCTCCGTTGGCGTTGTGGTTGTTTTCAAGATAGCACTGCGAAGCCTGCTTGTCTACAAGTTCATTTCGCGCAATCTGCGGATGCGGTCTTCCAATGGCGGGTGAGTATTGAAAAGATTTGCCAGCCAACTGGTTTTTTGGCTGTCATTGCTTTTTAGCGGATTGACAATATATAAATGAGCAGTGGCTTTGTTTGCTTCTGCTAAAGGCATTTGGTTCTGGCGCAGTTTTTCCAGGGCTGATGCAAGCCCTTCCGGGTAGCGTGTCAGCAGCGCGCCAGATGCGTCTGCCAAATATTCGCGCTTGCGCGAGATTGCCAGCTGGATAATTGTGGCGATGATCGGGGAGAGGATTGCTAAAATGATGCCAGCCACAAAAAATATTGCCTGGATTTGGCCGCCTTCGCTATCATTGCTTCTGCGCCTGCCGCCACCCCAAAATGAAAAACGCAAAAACCAATCAGCAAGCAAGGTTAGTAGGCCTACGAGCACGACAACAACAGTGGAAAGGCGAATGTCATAATTGCCAACGTGCGATAGTTCATGAGCAATCACGCCTTCGAGCTCTGCTTTGTTTAGTTTGGCAAGCAAGCCCGATGTGACGCAGACCACTGCGTGGCTGGGATTGCGCCCGGTAGCAAACGCGTTCATTGCTTCGTCTTCAATAATATAGATGCGCGGTGTCGGCAAGCCTCCGGCAATGGCAAGGTTTTCAACGATGCGGTAAAGTTCCTGGTTGGTTTGGCGGTCAACCCGTTTTGCCTGCGAAATCGCCAAAGTGATCTTGTCGCTATAAAAATAACTGATCAGCGCGGATGTAATGCTAAAAATTATTGCGAACAGGAAGATCGTCGGATTGTTATAAGCTTTGTAAAAAACATAGCCAAATCCGATGATCACCAGTAAAAACAGCAATATCAGTATTGCTGTTTTATTTTTGTTTGCAGAAATTTGCGTGTAGGTGAGCATGCGAGGGTCCTATCCGAGGGTATCATCCGAGGGGCACCCTCGTTAGAAGCTAACCTTTGGAGCTTCGCGCTGCGCGGCATCGTCAATGCCAAAGAATTCGCGGCGGCCAAAGCCGAATAAGTGCGCAAAAATGTTTGTTGGAAAAGTTTGCAGCTTGGTGTTGTAATCGCGGACATTACCATTGTAAAAACGGCGCGCTGCTTGAATTTTATCTTCAGTATCCGTCAGATCTGATTGCATCTGCAAAAAGTTGGTGTTTGCTTTAAGCTGCGGATAATTTTCCATTACTGCAAACAAACCAGTGATCGCGCGAGAAAGGTTATTTTCGGCTTGGTTTTTATCAGCCAAAGCCGTTGCTTGTTGCGCTTGCGCGCGTGCGGCAGTGACGTGTTCTAATACCGAAGATTCATGGCCAGCGTAGCCTTTAACAGTTTCAACCAAATTTGGGATCAGGTCATAGCGGCGCTTTAATTGCACATCAATATCGCTCCAAGCTTCATCAACGCGGTTGCGCGAGCGAATCAGGCCATTATACAAACCGACGAGGATCGCCAAAATGACAAGAACTATAATTAATGGGATCATATAAGTAGCTTTAATTTTTTAGCTAAATCCATTATAATATGGATAATTAATTTAGTGAATATGCCACCTGCCATGCTTACCACAGACGAAGTCCGGAAAATTTCAGAGCTTTGCCGCATTGAGCTTACAGCTGCCGAAATCGAAAAGTTCCAAAAGGAACTTTCTGTCGTTTTGGAGTATGTTTCAGAGTTGAATAAGGTTGATACTACTGGTGTTGAGGAGA
>CAZLFS010000033.1:0-6702 GCA_964559005.1 uncultured Candidatus Saccharibacteria bacterium | reverse complement strand
AACACTGGAACACATGGTTGATACGGTTTTGTATTTGGAGGGCGAACGTTTTGTCTCTTTTCGCGTTTTGCGCGCGGTGAAAAACCGTTTTGGCACCAGCAACGAAGTTGGCGTTTTTGAAATGAGCAGCAAAGGCTTGGAGCCGGTGCAAAATCCTTCGGAAATGTTCTTGCAGGAAGGCGACCGTAAAGCTTCCGGAAATGCGGTTACTGCAATTTTGGAAGGCTCGCGCGCTCTTTTGCTGGAAATTCAGGCGCTGACTTCAAAAACATCTTTTGGCTACCCAAAGCGAACTGCTTCCGGATTTGATTTTAACCGCTTGCAATTGATTGCAGCAATTATTTCCAAACGACTTGGCTTGAATTTGAGTGACCAGGATATTTACGTCAATGTTGTTGGCGGCATGAAGATTGCTGATCCTTCTGCAGATCTTGCTGTGGCAATGGCAATTATTTCTTCAGTAAAAGATTTTTCCTTGGCAAATACTGCGGTTATCGGCGAGCTTGGCTTATCCGGCGAAATCCGCACTGTGCCGAATTTGGAAAAGCGCGTCAAAGAAGCGGAAAAGCTTGGCTTTGAAACAATTATTCTGCCAGCAAGCAAGATCACTTCAAATAAAACCAAAATTGTTAAGGTAAGAAGTTTGCGCGATGCAGTCAAACTTTTTTGATCGGCCGACATTAGCTGTTGCCGAAGATCTTTTGGGCAAATTTTTGGTGCGCAAAGTCGGCAAGCGCAAAATAAGTATAATGATTACTGAAACCGAAGCTTACATTGGCGAGAATGATCTTGCTTCGCATGCGCGTTTCGGCAAAACCAAGCGCAATGCGGTAATGTATGGCCGGCCCGGTGTTTGGTACGTTTATTTAATTTATGGCATGCATTGGCTGCTGAATGTCATCACTGAACCGGAAGAACAGCCAGCCGCAGTTTTGATTCGTTGCGGCATTTCCGAAGCAGGCGAGAATCTAAACGGCCCTGGCAAGATCACGAAGTATTTAAAAATTGATAAAAATTTTAATTTTGCAGATGCCTTGCAAAGTGATTTGCATATTGAGGACCGCGGCCTTAAAATTTCGCCAAAACAAATAAAAAAAGCGCAGCGCGTCGGCATTGATTATGCCGGAACTTGGAAGAACAAGCTTTGGCGGTTTATCCTTCGTTAATTTGTGTTTTTTGTTATTTTTGGGCATACTTGGGGCGTAAGCAAACAAATACCCAAGGAGGTCAAATGAGAAGCAAAGAGCAGGACGACCTGACTTGGGAATTGTATGGATTCCTGGATCAGGTCTGCCGAAGGACGCGTCCGGCTAACACCCGAACCAAGCAGGGACCATTTGTTGACGACCGCCCGTATTTGGGCGAGGTTGGCGCAGTTGGCGTGCGTTTCAGCGATCAAAATGGCTGGCAAACGCTTTTTTACGCGGTCATTGATTTTAGTGACCGCGGAAGAGAGTTTTGTCTGGTCTTTGTTAGGGGCAAGGTGATGAGTTACTCGCAAGCGCACAAGACTCGTGCCGGCGGAATATCTTTTCCGTTGCACGATCCGGATGCGTGGGGCGATTTCTGCGGCGAAGCCACAAGGCAGATTCGCTTGCAGCACTACAAGCTTTTTGATTCATAAAGCGGTTTCTGGCGACGCTGTCAGGAACCTCTTTATTTTTTATTCGAAGTGGATTATTTTGCCAGCAATTTTTTCTCGCAACTGTTGATATTTTTTTAAATCCGGATCATCCTGTAAAATTGTTTTTGCCCTTTCGCGCGCGGCATTAGCCAAATCTTTTTGGTCAAAGCGGTAGAATTTAAAGAAGTAAAAGCCGGATTGCTCTTCGCCAAAAATATTGCCAAAACCGCGTGTTTGCAAATCGAGCTCGGCAAGCGCAAAGCCGTCGGTAGTGTTTGCAAATTTATCCAGGCGCGCGTGCACTTCCGGATTCGGATTTTCTGTGAACAAGAAAGCATAGGATTGATGCGTTGATCTGCCAACGCGCCCGCGAAATTGATGCAGTTGCGCCAAGCCGAAACGGTCTGCGCCTTCAATGATCATTACTGATGCGTTTGGCACGTCTACGCCAACCTCAATCACGGATGTACTAACCAGGATTTGGATTTCATTGGCAAGAAACTGCGACATGATTTTTTCTTTTTCCGCACTTTTCATTTTTCCGTGCAGCAAGCCGACTTTAAATTGTTTGAAAATATTTTGCAGATTTTTGTATTCAGCTGTCGCGGTTTTGACGCCAAGCTTGTCGCTTTCCTCGATTAAGGGGGTAACAACAAAAGCTTGTCTGCCGGCTTGAATTTGTTTTTGCACAAAATCATAAGCCTTGCCACGATTTTCCGGAGCAACCAGTTTAGTGATAATTTTTTTGCGGTCTTTTGGCATTTGTTTGATTTGCGATACTTGCAGATCGCCAAATAAAGTTAAGCGCAAGGTGCGCGGAATCGGCGTTGCAGTCATGGATAAAAGGTGCGGATTGTGCGCGTGCGATTTTTGCTTCAGCGCAGAGCGTTGGCGCACGCCAAAGCGATGTTGCTCGTCAATAATAACCAGGCCAATACTTTTAAAAGTCACTTCTTTTTGCAGCGCGGCATGCGTGCTGATAATTAACTGCGCGCCGCCATGTTCAATTTCTTCCAGCAAATTTGCGCGATTTGTTTTTTTGCCGTTCAATTGCGCAACTTTTGAAGTAAAAAGAATTAAGCTGATGTTGGTGTAGTCTTCAAAGTATTTTAATGCGCTTTTGTAGTGCTGTTGGCCAAGAATTTCAGTAGGGCAGAGCAAAATCACTTGTTTGCCCGCTTGCAGCGTTTCTAGTGCGGCAATAAAGGCAACCAGCGTTTTTCCCGAGCCAACATCGCCCTCAAGCAAGCGGTTCATCGGCGTAGATTTTTCCAGATCTTGCAAGATTTCCCAAGCAGCCCTTTTCTGGTCCGCAGTCAGTTCAAAAGGCAAGCTGTGCGTGAAATCCTGGATAAGATTTTTATTAAAAGCGATTGGGTTCGCTTTTTGCTTTTGCATTTGCAGCAAATGTTTTTGCACTGCGAGTTGGACTTGAAAAATTTCCTCAAAAGCCATGCGCTTGCGCGCAATTGCCAAATCTTCATCATTGTCGGGGAAATGAAGGTTTTTTATGGTTGTGCCGAGCTCGGGAAAATCCATATTTTTAAGAATTTCCTCGGGCAGAGTTTCTTCAACTTCAGGCAGTGCCTGCAATGCTTTGTAAATTAAGCCGCGCAGCGTGCGCAGCGGCAAATTTGCGGTAAGGCGATATATTGGAATGATTCTTCCGGTGTGGATTTGCTCGCTGCTAGCGCCAATTTTTTCGTAAATTGGATTTTGCAGCTGGGGAATATTTTTGTAAATGCTGACTACGCCGGACAGGAAAATTTCATCACCCACAGAAAAGGTTTTGTTTAGGTATGGCTGGTTAAACCAAACAACTTTTATTGTCCCGGTTTCGTCGCTGACCAAAGCTTCTGCGCGGCTGACGCGCCCGCGAAAACCAATAAAAGCTTTAATGTCTTTAATTGTGCCGCGAATGCTGATTTGCTCGCCGGGTGTTATTTCGGAAATGTTTACGCTGTGCGAAAAATTTTCGTAGCGAAAAGGGAAGTGGAAAAGCAAGTCAGAAACCGTTTTAATACCGAGTTTTTGCAGCTCTTTGGAGATTTTTTGGTTATTGGTGAAGCTTTCAATTTGCTCTTTCAGCATGGCTGTATTATAGCAAAAAGCGCAATTCCCTTTGTATCAGGTCAGCAAGCGGCTTACTAAATTGGCCGAAAATTAAAGCCACCGAAAAGTGGCTTTTATCTGGTGACCTCGGCAGGGATCGAACCTGCGACCTTCAGCTCCGCAAGCTGACGCTCTAATCCAACTGAGCTACGAGGCCAAATTTAAAATTTTAATTTTCGCGCAACGCGAACTGCGAAACTTTCGCGGTTTGCGTTGGCTCCGTTTTCCGGAATATATTCTGCGAGCACGTCGCGAATAAGTTCGGGATCCTGGTCTGCCAACTGCACAATAATGCTGCGATTCAGGTAAGCGGTGGTTTCAAAATGAAGTGTTTTTGCCTGGTCGTGGTTGACGATCCAAAAATTATGGACGCTGCTATAAGCGTAAAAAAGCTTATCAATGCGAATGCCTTTTGTTGTAATGCGGATAACCACATCCTTTGGCTGGTGCTTGGAAAAATAGAAGATTACCGCATACATTACCAGCATTGTTAAAGCTGCAAAATAATCTTTAAGGAACAAAAAATAACCAACAACCAGAACTGTGAGCAAAGCAAGCGTTAGGTACCAACCGGTGCCTTTTTCGTATTGCTCAAACTCTTTGGCATTCCATTCTAAAATTATGTTTTCTGCAGGCATTTGTTTTTTCTGGCGGTGGGGGAGGGATTCGAACCCTCGAGAGGCTCATCACCTCTACTAGTTTTCAAGACTAGCTCGATAGACCACTCCGACACCCCACCAAGTGCAAGCTGTTCGTTGCGCTTGGTTATTGCTGATTTTTGCAATCTAACTACTAAATTTTAACATCAATTGTTCTAAAAATCAACCGAGGAAATCAAAAAGCCCCTTGCGGGGCGTTCTGATGTTAAGCCGTATAAGCTCGTTATACGAAAATTTATTTGCTTTCTGTCGGTGTTGGTGATTCAGGAATAAAGCCGCCAAAAGTATCCTGCGGTTTGGCTGGGATTGGCGCGCTGTCTGAAGCTGGTGCAGAATCTGGTTGAACCTGGGCAGGATCAGCTGGTTTAACTTCGGTTTTGACTTCTTTTTTCTCTACTTTGATTTCCACTTTCACTTCTTGTGAAAGAGCGACGTACCTCTTAACCAAAACGATTTCCGTTGCGTTGTTTTGGCTGTCCTGTATTGTTCCTGAAATTTTTACGCTATCGCCAATGCCAATGTCCGCAATAGTTAAATCCTTGCCGTCTGCATTCTTAACAGAAATATTTTGCGGATCGTAATTAAAGGTGTTTGCATCAATTTTTATGAAATTGTTTTTGTAGCTAACCTGGTAAACAGCGCCTTCGTAATCAAACTGCGTTTCTTTCGGAATAGCTGCATTGGATTCGTCATTTGCTGCGGCAACAATGCGCTTGATGTCATTTAATGTGCTTTCAGCTTGCGCTGCGCTTGCCAAAGCAGAAGGAGAATTTATTTTCTGGGCGAGGTTTTGCTGGTTTTGCGCAATTGATTCTGCTTTTTGGATGATTGCCGGATTTTTTGAAACAGCAGGGGAAGCGGCAATATCTTTAAGATTATTTAAAGCGTTTACTGTTTGTTGCCCAACTTCATTTACAGTCTGGGCATCGCCCGTGCCTTTTGTTGCCAAAACTTGTTGCGCTTCCTGCAGATTTTGGTCAGCAAATTGCAATTGCAGCTGTGCTTTCTGCTCTGGCGTTTGCGCTAATTGGATTTGTGTGGATTGGAAAACTTTTTTGACTGCGTATAAGCGTTGGCCAGGCAGGGAAGACATCGCAGCGTAAGCTGTGCCGGCGATAGCCAAAACCAAGCTAGCAAATGCCATTGGGTAAGTCTTGCGCAGCGTTTGCAGGAATTTGATGAATTTTGAACCTTGGACTTCCTGCTGCAAATAAAGTTTTCTCTTTGCGGGCGTCGGCACCTGCTTAACCGGGAAAGTTTTGATGCTGCGGACAAGGCTTAAATAAGCAGAAAGCTGGTCTTGAACATCTTGCGGGTAGCTTGAAACAATCGCGGAAATATTTTCCCCGTTTTGCATGCGGCTAAGCGCCTGGTCTAAAATTTGTTCAATTTTCTGCATCAATTTTCTTCTCAATAAGTTTAGTTAATTCCAATTGTTCGTCTAATAACTGTTGTAATTTTTGGATTGCGCGGTGCTGGATGACTCGAATCGAGCCTTCGCTTTTGGAGATCAGTTCAGCAATTTCGGCGTTGTCGAGATCTTCCATGAATTTCAGCTTGATGATAATCTGCTGCTCCGGCGTAAGGTTTTTTAGTAATCCTAGAAAAACCTTTTTCTCCATCACGGTATTTGCGTCTTCCATGACATTCTGCTCGGATTCCATGACGTTTTCGATATCTTCAAGGTCAACAACTATCCTTTTCTTGCGGTAATAATCAATAACTGTATTTTTCGCGATAGAGTAGAGCCAACCGCCAAAAGAATCTGCATTGACATGATGGATTCGGCTCCAGGCTTTCACAAATACGTCTTCCGCAAGGTCTTCGGCTATTTCCTTATGGTTTACTCGAAAATAAATGAATTTATAAATTTTTTCAAAGTAAAATTCATAAATTCTGCCAAAAGCCCGCTCATCTTTGCTTTTTGCAGCATCGATAAGCGCCTTGAGCTCTGGATCCTGGGTTTTTTCGCTGTATTCTGGTTCCTGTGCCGATTTCTCGGTCATAAAGAGTGCTATTAATAATGACGTGGCTAGCCAAAGATTGTTACTCATTATACCATAAAGTTAGAATACAGAAGACAGAATACAGAATACAGAATGGGCCTAAAATGGCCCAAATTTTGAGTTTGTCAGCGATTGCTTTGGACGTGGGCAATTGTTAAAATAGAGTATGCTTAAAAATCAAAAAATTAGCTTTAAATCGCGTGTTTTAGAGGCTGTGCGCCAAATCCCAAAAGGGGAAGTAATGAGTTATAAGGACGTTGCGTGGCTTGCAGGCAGCCCTGGAGCGTTCCGGGCTGTAGGC
>CAZLFS010000032.1:0-6950 GCA_964559005.1 uncultured Candidatus Saccharibacteria bacterium | reverse complement strand
AAATCAAATGGATTGGCACTGGCAAAGCGCCGGAATTCAAGCGCGTAGCTAAATCCTTTGCTTCCTGAACTGTAAACTGGCCAGTAATTTGTGCTTTGCCATCTGCGATGACGCTTTGGACAGTTGGAATTGACAGCGGCGCACCATCGAGAAAAATTGCGACCGGTTTGCCAAGGTTGCGTTTGGTTATGTCAGCAAAAAGCTGCGTGCCTTCAGAATTAAATTGTAGCGAAATTTCCGGCGCACCGGTTTGCTGGTTAAAGTCCACTGTTGCGCTGCTTAAATCCTTGCCAGTCAAGCCAGTAGGTTTCCACTGGTCGCCGGTATTGATATTCAAATTGCCGTTATGGACAACCGCGGGAGCATTATTATATTCGCGGAACTCCAAAAACGGAGTTTGGCCGATGATCTTAATTGCTTCATCAATATTGGTGATGCCAGGCAGTTCGACAATAATACGATCACTGCCGGAAGTTTCAACCAAAGGCTCCTGGACGCCGCCAAAAAGATATACGCGCCTTTCTATTGCGGATCGCGCAGATTCCATGGCATCCGCCCGCTTATCTTGAGGGATATCTTTCAGATCGCCTTGATATTCAAGGTGGGTACCGCCTTGAAGATCCAGGCCCAAACGTGGCTTAAACTGCCTAGTATAATTGATTTTTAGCTTATGCAGGTCAATCTTGCTGCCTTTCGGAAGATCGATATATACAGCAAATGCTGCCAGGAGCAGAATAAAGACAAAAGTCAGGTAAAGTCTAGTTTTGTTCATAAATATCAATAAAAAAGACTTTTTAAAAGTCCTTAATATTTTACTCCTTTGCGGCAAAAAGGTCAAAGCTTTTTGCTTTGCTTTTTCTGGCCTAAATACTTTTTTAAGAGCTTGAAGTCATGGATCAAATCTTTGCGGACTTTGGGCGAATGCAGCGGCGCAGCCGGATGATAGGTTATAAAATATTTCTTTTCTTGATGTTCAAGCGGCTTGCCGTGTTCTTGGCTTAGCGAGACTCTCCGATCAAGCATCGCAAAAGCGGCAACAGCACCCATTAGCACAATAATCTTTGGCTGGATAATATCTAGTTGCGCCATTAAATGCTTTTTTCCATGGGCAATATCTTTTGGCGTTGGGGTGACATACTTAGGCAAATATTTAACCGGACTGGTAATGTAAATATCGCTTTCATCCAAGCCGGCATCTTCGATTAGTTTGCGCAGTAGCTTGCCAGCCGGGCCGACAAACGGCCGGCCGGTTTTAGCTTCGGTTTTTCCGGGAGCTTCGCCAAGAAAAACTATGTCTGCATCAGCATTCCCCTCGCCCGACACTGCTTTGCCAATTTTCCCAGTTTTGCAAACGCGGCAAGATTCAATTTGCTTTGTAATATGATCTAAGGCAAGCTGTTTTTGACGTTTGGTCATACACACATAGTACCCAGTGCTTCTTTATTTGCCAATTATAACGACTGGGGATATAATTCCGTTTGGTTTCAATATCGCTCACAATTCGCGCGGAGGCGCACATGGCAACAGCTACCAGGCCAGCTCTGAACATTAGTGCTGGCAACAAGGCTCCACCGCACCTCCATTCAGCCTCTCTCGCGCAAATCGCTTTGAGGCCGCGGACGCTGCAGATGCTGGCAGTACAAGTTCTCAAAGAAATGCGAGAACGGATGCAGCAGGATGAGTGGAACGCTGATAAACTCAAGGTGATCATCGGGGTTGGAGATCCAGCATTGCTGCTCGCAGCATGCCTGGCCAGTCGCCTGACCTCTGGCAAGCACGATGTCATCGTCCTTCTTTCAAGTACTGTAAAGCACGAACACGCGCTCTCCCAGATGGCGAGCGAACTGGCGCCAGGCGAGGTGCTGGTGATCGGAGAATGCTACTCCAGCGAGTTCTATCGAGCCGATAAGCTGATCCCCGTGCCCTATGCGGAGTGGATTCAAAAGCGGGTAAAGCTGGCATTCGCTGACAAGGCCGACTGCCCTTTCGCACACGAGGATAGCTAAATGCCTGGTCCAACCTGGCGTTTGCGACGAATGGAGGCTGGCAACGGCTACATTACTGCGTTAATCACGCAAATGACGCCGCCGAGCGATGAGCAGAAAGAAAACTTGCCGCTGGAAGAAGTAACGTTGGTCCACACTGAAGAAGACGGCAGCATACACGGAGGAACTTTTCAACTCAACGAGGGACGATTGGTTTGCGACAAGTGCGGTTTCGCACTAGAGATCCCCTCAATTCACACAATTGGCCAACTGATAAGACATTTGGTCGAAAATACTTAGACCCTGTTTGGAGGAAACAGGGTCTTTCGTTTACTTTATTTTTCTTCTGTTGGCGGTTGCGCGCCTTCTTCCGGTTTTTTGGCTGCCCTGATCTTTTCAATTTCTTCATTAATTTTTTGCGCGTATTCTTTGATTTTGTTTTCATCACCAGTTAGATATTCTGCCATTTTCTTCGGGTCGATATTAAGCAGCATGCCCATTGCCAGCATGTGCGAGGAAATTGACCAGACACGATAATCTAAGTCGTGCAATTGCATGGCAATTTCATAAAACATTTTTTCATTTTTGGTCGGCTGCTTGCCTTGGAAATCGTTTGCGTGTTGGTGTGCCATAAAATCCTTTCTTTAATTAATTGGTTAGCTGCTTTTTTGCGCCATTAATCTGCGGTGCTCGTCTGTATTTAGCAGTCCGCATTTCTTAAATTTTTTGCCTGATCCGCATGGGCAAGGATCATTGCGGCCAATATTGATCAAATCCGGGTCGCCCTCGGTCGTGCCTTGCAATTGCCCGGCGTTTTGCGCCGCCTTTTGCAATTCCGTTAATTGCGTTTCTGGCGCAGGCTGCTGCACAAAATTCAATTTAAAAATCGTGTAAACAATTTGGCTGTCAATTGCCGCAAGCATCCGGCGGAACAGTTCAAAGCCTTCGCGCTTATATTCAACCAATGGATCGCGCTGGCCATAGCCGCGCAAGCCAACGGATTCGCGCAAATGCTCCATGGTGTCCAAATTTTCCATCCACAATATGTCCAAGGCCTGCAAAGCAACGAAACGCTCTGCGCCGCGCATAATGGACGGATCCGGCAGGGATGCTTCTCTTTCTTCATAGCGCTTTTTTGCCAAATTCGTTGCGTAATCAATCATTGCAAACTCCGCGTCGCCGGCTTGCTCTGCCATTTTAAGCATCTCTTCGCCCTCTTCTTTGGTAAACGGAAAGATCGCATTCAAAGCGTCAACAACCTGCTTTAGCTTGTTTTCACTTAAGAAATGGTTGCGCACCACTTCGGCAATTTCTTTTTCAATCATGGCAAGAATTTCATCTTCCAGCCATTTGCGGCGCTTGCCGTAAATTATCTCGCGCTGCTTATTCATAACATCGTCATATTCCAAAACGTGCTTGCGGGTATCAAAGTTCATACCTTCGATTTTCTTTTGCGCCTGCTCAATTGATTTTGAAACCAAGCCATGTTCAATTGGCTGGTCTTCGGGAATGCCCAAGCGCTGCATTATGTTTTTTAAGCGGTCGCCGCCAAAAAGGCGCATCAGATCGTCTTCAACTGAAACGAAAAATTGCGAAGAACCCGGATCGCCCTGGCGGCCAGAACGCCCGCGCAGCTGATTATCGATGCGGCGCGATTCGTGGCGTTCGGTGCCAAGAACATGCAAGCCGCCGGCTTGGCGGACCTTTTCAGCCTCTTCCGGATCAACCGGGTTGCCGCCAAGCAAAATGTCCACGCCTCGGCCGGCAATGTTTGTTGCCACAGTAATTGCGCCAAAGCGGCCCGCTTGGGAAATGATGTGCGCTTCCCTTTCATGGTTCTTTGCGTTCAATAATTCAAATGGCAAACCTGCTTTGCGCAAATATTCGGCAAGCAGCTCATTTTTTTGGATTGAAACGGTGCCGACCAAAACCGGCTGGCCTTTTTGATGGCGCTCGCGGATATCGCGGATAATTGCTTCAAACTTGCCGTGCTCGGACTTGTAAACTGAATCAGGCAAATCTTTACGGACCATTGGCTTGTTCGTCGGAATTTCAACAACTTCCAAATGATAAATTTTGAAGAACTCTTCGGCTTCGGTTATGGCTGTGCCGGTCATGCCAGCAAGTTTTTTGTACATGCGAAAATAATTCTGGAAAGTGATCGTTGCCAATGTTTTGCTTTCCTGCTGGATTTGGACATTCTCTTTTGCCTCAATTGCTTGGTGCAAGCCGTCAGAATAGCGACGGCCGAACATCAAACGACCGGTGAATTCATCAACAATAATAACTTCGCCATTTTGGACAACATAATCGCGGTCGCGCTTAAATAAAGTGCGTGCGCGCAATGCCTGTTCCAAATGATGCACAGTGGTGATGCCTTCGGTTTCGTAAATATTTTTGCCTAAGATATTTTCGAGCTTTTCAATGCCAGCTTCGCTAAGCGCAACGGCTTTGCGCTTTTCATCAACAGTGTAGTCGGCTGCCTCGTCTAGCTTTTCGACTGTTTTTGCAAAATGATAATACTTGTCTGTTGGATCAGTATCCGGCGCGGAAATAATTAATGGCGTGCGCGCCTCATCAATTAAAATCGAGTCGACTTCATCGACAATCGCATAATTCAAATCTCGCTGGGACATTTGCGACAAATCCGAAACCATATTGTCGCGCAAATAATCAAAACCGTATTCGTTGTTTGTGCCGTAAGTAATGTCTGCGGCATACGCTTCGCGGCGCGTAATTGGGCGCATGTGCTTTACATCCATGACCAGGCCTTGCGTTTCTGATTCAATTTGCTTGACCTCTTCCGCTTCAGGCTCAAAATTCGGGTCATACATAAAGGAACGGTCATGCTGAATTGAGGCTACAGACAAACCGAGCAAATGATAAATTGGCCCCATCAAAGAAGCATGCCAGCGCGCCAAGTAATCGTTAACAGTAACAAGATGCACTCCTCGCCCTGTTAAAGCATTTAAAACCAGGGGTAAAGTTGCAGTCAAAGTCTTACCTTCACCAGTGCGCATTTCCGCAATTTGGCCTTTGTGCAAAGTTATGCCGCCAATCAGCTGAACATCAAAATGGCGCTGCCCGATTGTGCGTTTGGAAGCCTCGCGCGTAATTGCAAAGACATCAGGCAAAATTTCGTTTAACTTTTGCTGCTGGTCTTCGTATTCCAGATCCATGAGCTGGTCGCGCCAAGCTGTGATTTGTTCGCGCAGTTTCTCGTCCGTAAATCCAGAGTATTTCGATTCCAGCGAATTTATTTTTTCAACTTCTTTATGCAAGCGACTGACAACCTGCTTATTGCCACCAAAAATATTTTCTAAAAATGACATTGAAAGTAATTAATTAGCCACGTAATTATAACGATTTTTGCTTGGTTAAACAAGCAGGTTTTTTAAGAAAGCTTTGACATATCGCTTATTTTATGCTATATTAGCACGTTGCAGTGAAGAACAATCACCGCGGTGACGAAAATCACAAGGAGAGATAATGACCAAAGTGCATAGGCTTCGGCGGATTCTCTGGTCCGACGGCGACGAGAGCGTGCTTAACGCTAGCAAAAAACTGCTCGTCAATGGGCTGGAGCGCAGCGGGTTTCAGGAAGGCATCGATTTCACGATCATCGGCACGACCAACATCAAGGAAGCCTTGAACACGCTCGATGAAGAAAACCTTGACCTGGTGATCTGCGCGACTCGATCGGACGGTACTGGGCGATACATCTATAGCGAAGTGCCGCCGGAGACCGCTCTGATCATCTACAGCTCCCAGGCGCCAGACAGCAGCCTCACCCGCAAGTACCGCTTCATCCACAAAGGAGAGAACCCGGCCCTGCTCGAAGCGGTTCGGAAGTTCCTCGTTGGCTCCGAGATCTACTGAAGCCGACGCGAAGACACGGAACAGTCCCGACATTCTGTTGGGACTGTTTTTTTTTGCGGCTAGTTAGACATTTCCTTTTCGCTCTGCTCCCTCCCAGCGACGGTCAGAAACTTTTTTGTCTTTTTCTTTTAGCAGCTGCTCGCGGATTTTTGGCATCAGCAAATCGATTGCTTCGTGAAAATCGTTGCCGCGCGCTTCTGCAAAGATTTCTGAATTTGGCTGGATGACGATTTCTGCGCGGTGCTTTGGACCGTCAAAGTTCGGATCGGTTTCAAGCTCAACGTAAATTTTATTTTCTTCACGTAAAAAATTGGAAAGCTTGCCGATATGTTCTTCAACATACTCGCGAACGCTTTCGCTTGGATTCGTATTCGTGAACTTAACATTTACAAATGGCATATTGCTCCTTAGCTGCGCTGATGTTGCAACGAGGGTACCGTCCGAGGGTCCTATCCGAGGGGCACCCTCGTTGTTGCGCCTTAAATTATTTTTACTTCAAATTCCAGGTCAACGCCATATTTTTCTTTTACTTTTTGTTTGGCGAGTTCGGCAAGCTTTAAAATATCTTCGCTTGTCGCATGTCCCTGGTTTACAAAAAAATTACAATGTTTTTCTGAAATAACCGCATCGCCGATTTTCATTCCTTTCAAGCCAACCTGGTCAATTAAATATCCCGCGGAGGTACCGTGGTTTCCTGGGCCAAGCTGCTGTTTAACATTCTGGAACATACAGCCGCTATTGAAAGTCCCGTAGGGCTGGGTATCTGTGCGCTTTTTTAATAAATCAAGCAGTTTTTTACGAGATTCGGCAACATCTCCTTTTGGCAAGCGCAAGCCAACGCGCACTGCCGGTAAATTATCTTTTTTTACTTTTGAGGAGTCATAAGCAAATTCCATTTGATCTTTATCAAGCCGCTTTAAATTCAAATCACTATCTACAATTTCAACCCACTGAACATAGTTTGAAAGCAAATCATCCAAATAATGGGCGTTGTTATAAACAGCCCCGCCTAAAGTTCCCGGAACAGTGGCAAGTTTTTCAAAGCCGACAAAGCCATTTTTGTTGGCAAATTGATTTACTTCAACC
>CAZLFS010000031.1:0-6956 GCA_964559005.1 uncultured Candidatus Saccharibacteria bacterium | reverse complement strand
TTATGACCAACGCTTTGATGAAAAATATTATCGGCCAAAAACAAAGCGCGTTCAGCATCCAAGAAGTCATTGATAATGAAAAAATCCTGCTGATCAACCTTTCCAAGGGCAAGATCGGCGAAATGAACGCGCAAATGCTTGGCTTAATTTTAATGACCAAACTGCAGCTTGCGGTTTTAAGGCGCGCGCACATTGATCCGGAGCTGCGCCGGCCATTCTATTTATATGTCGATGAGTTCCAAAACCTGCTCACCGATACGTTCATCAGCATGCTTTCAGAATCGCGCAAATATGGCTTGGCAGTGCACCTGACTAATCAATACATTTCCCAATTGCCTGAAAATATCCGCAACGCGATTTTGGGCAACATTGCAACCTTGATTGCTTTCCAGATCGGCGCAACAGACGCGGATTTCCTAAAAAAAGAAATGGCGCCACTCGATGAAAACGATATGCAAAATGTGCCGCTGCGCAACTTCTTTATAAAATGCACTATCGACGGCATGCCTTACGAGCCTTTTGCCGCCCAAGGCTTTCCGCCGCGCGAACGCAAAGAAAAAGAAGATTACAGCGAAATAATCAAAACTATTTCAGAGCTGCGGTACGGCAAACCGGTAATTTGAAAATTTTCGGCAATTTGAAAAAAGATCTCATCAGAGATCTTTTTTCACCTGCCGTTCTTCTATGTTTTAAGCCTCAATATAAAGTTTACGATTGTAAGGGTTTTCATAACAACCCTACATTGTAATATAATTTTCCGCCATGCATCGTTTTCCTTGCGGACAACGCTGTTTTAGCGGGTCCAACTTGCATTCTGCGTTGGAAAACATCAGTACAAATCGTTCGAAGAAGAAAGTGCCTAAGCGCAAACTCCTTATGGAACAAACTTATATGATGTTGAGAACGGTACCAGCTTTCGCCGGTAAAACCATTGTATATGAGCGGCCTTTTTGGGTAATTGTGCATCCTTACCAAATTAAAGCAAAATTTATGTCAAATTTATCAGATCATTCGCCTATTTTGGTGCATAAGCACATTTAAGCCGAAAAATCATGGCATTTTGCCCATTTCGCAGCCGCAAAATTAAATATTTATTAACTTTTTTGACATATCCAAGCTTTTCTTTAAAAATGAAATAGATATGAAGATCCTTTTGATGGAAGATGACCGTACAATCTCGAAAGTTATCAATCTTGGCTTGAAAAATGAGCATTTTGAAGTAGAAAACGCGTACGACGGCATCACCGGATTAAAAATGGCAGCCACAACCGGCTATGACCTGATAATTTTAGATTTGCTGCTGCCTGGCAAAAACGGCGATGAGATCTGCAAACAGCTACGTTTTGCGAACATTAACGCGCCGATTATCGCTTTAAGCGCCCTGAATGACCTGCATACCAAGGTCAAGCTGCTTAACCTCGGTGCAGACGATTACGTCACGAAGCCTTTTGAATTCCAAGAGCTGCTGGCGCGAATCAAGTCATCTTTGCGCAAGCT
Organism: uncultured Candidatus Saccharibacteria bacterium; assembly: GCA_964559005.1. Classification (GTDB taxonomy): domain Bacteria; phylum Patescibacteriota; class Doudnabacteria; order UBA920; family VMFF01; genus CAZLFS01. Next base: position 5,459 of record CAZLFS010000031.1, on the reverse strand, counting down.
TAAAATGGACATTGGCAATGTTTTGCAATATGACGAATTGTGCCTGGACTTAACGCGCCACGAAGTGACCCGGAAAGGAAATAAGATTGAACTACGCGACAAAGAGCTAAAAATTCTGGAATACCTGATGCGGCACCCAGAACAAGTGTTAACGCGCGAAATGATCCTAAATTATGTTTGGGGCCCGACAGTTGAAAGATACACCAATGTCGTTGATGTGCATGTCCATTACTTGCGCGATAAAATCGATAAGCCTTTTAATAGCAAGCTGGTCAAAACCGTAAATAACGTCGGCTACAAAATAAGCAAATAGCGCAAGCAAAAACATATAAAAAACAAAAATTCGCCATTGATGCGAATTTTTGTTTTAGTAAAGACTATCTCCTTTTTCCTGGTCTGCGAACTGACTTTGCTTTTGCTTTAGTCTTTCGTGCTGCTTTTCTTTTTGGCAATGCAATCACCCCCTTTCAATGTTTAATTAATTTTTATTTCCATAATTAGCATCAATATCCTGATAAGTGGTTAAGCTCACTTCGCGAAATAAATCGCTAACTGCTGCAGAATTTTTGCTCATTGCCATGACGCAAAGCAAGTACGGATGGTTTGGGTAATAAACAATGCCGCAATCATGGCCTTCATATACTCCAGCGTGGCTAGGCATCATGCGCATTTTATATTTTTGCGCTACTGCTATGTCTGCAGGCAATACAGAACCTAAAGTTTGGCTAAAAGTTAAGGGATTTTCTTGAGACAATAGCTGCAATGCTTTTTCTGAATTGGCGCGGTTCAAATAGGTTGCATTATATAAAACCCGAAAATATAATGAATAGCTCTTTATCGAAATATAATCCTCGTTGATTTTATCTTCTGGAAAATTAATACCTAGATCGCTATAAACTTCGTTTAAAGAATTTAAATTGATATTATCGAATAAAACAGCCGAAGCATCATCATCATCCTGGACTATCATATTTTTGATTAGCTCGTTAACCGTATACGATTTCCCAATCTGCAAATCGCTGCCCGGGCTTTGCGAGAAGCCCGGCTCTGCTTTCAAAACTATTTCCTTGTCCAAAACTGAAGGATCCTCTTCGGACATTTTATAATACGCAATCATGATTGGGATTTTCAAAAGCTTGCCTGGAGAAAATCGCGCTTCCTCGTTTATCCCCATCCACTTCCCGGGCTCAATGTCACGGAAGTAAACTGCAGCATCGGAAATGCTGCCGTCTTTTTGCTTTGCCTCCACTACGGCTCGGATCTTGTTTTCTAAAGATTTGTCTTCCAAAAAATCTTTCTTTTCAATCGAATCAACTGCTAAAAGCGGATTGATAAATTTATACTGCCCTTTCGCCGGATGGATCTTTTCCACGCCAAGGAACTCACCGCCATTAAAAATATAGGCGTACAATGACAATCCGCCCAAAAAGATGCCGGCAATAAAAAAAATTATTACAAGAAACCATTTCGGCTCAAACTCTAATCTGTTTTTTGGCATTTATTTTTGTGTCGTTGCTGTTCCTTTTGCATCATTATTATAACATTTGTCGCAAAGTTATCAAGTGGAATGCAAGATTAAAGAAGACAAATCGGTTTTCGTGCGCAAAGCCTTGGCTGTGCCCGCATGCATAATTTCGCCCTGGTTCACCAAAATAATATTATCCGCGCGGTTAACAATTTCCAAAATGTTCGTAACGATAATTGTTGTTTTGCCCTTGGCAAAACTGTAGAAATTGTCCATCAAAAGAGCCCTGGTTTTAACATCCAGCGCTGAAAGCGGCTCGTCAAAAATTAAAATATTTGCTTGCGATTTTGCAAATGCGCGCGCAAGCATTAGCCTTTGCTTCTGGCCGCCAGAAAGATTGACGCCTTCCTCGCCAACATAAAAATTGTATTTGCCTGGCAAACGGTTAATAAAACCGTCTGAAACCGCAAGCCGCGCCGCAGCCTTGATCTGGTCATCACTCGCTGCGGGGCTGCCAAAAGCGATATTGTTCTTGACTGTATCATTAAAAAGGACAATTTCTTGCGGCACATAAGCGATTTGCTCACGCAAAGCCCTTACAGAATAATCGCGGATATCGTGGCTACCAAGAATAATTTTGCCTTTTGTCGGTTCAACAAAGCGCAAAATTGCAGAAATGATTGTGGTTTTGCCGCTGCCGCTAACGCCAACAATAACCGTGGTTTTTGCCTCTGGAATGCGAAATGTTGCATTGCGCAATATTGGCGTCCTGCCCTCGCCATAAATGCTGACATTTTCAAAACTGATGGAATAATTTTCAATATTGGCAAGCATGCCGCGGTCGTGGATATGCGATTTTGAATCAAAGAACTGTCCCATGCGCGAAACTTTTATATAATCCTCTTTTAAGCTCGATGCAGCAGTCATTAACGAAAGCAAGGGGTTGGTGAGGTTATCAAGATAAAAAATAAAAACAATTAATAAACCGGTAGTAATTTCTCCGGCATAAACCGAACGGATGCCATAAACAATAATCATTGAGTAGCCTACAGCAATAACCACGCCAATAATCAGGTTCAGCACAAATGCAAAACCTTGGACATTAAGCTCGTCAAGCAGCGAAAAGCCTTCCTTCTCGCGAAAACTTTGGGATTCTTTTTTTTCCTGGTTAAAGGCCTGGATAATCTTAAGTTGGCTTAATGCTTCCTGAATAAAAGAAAACAATGTGCTGTTTGTCGTTTCAGACCTTTTTTCGGCGCGGCCAATGCGCTTATTGAAAATTAATAGCGCCACTGCCAGCACCGGCACAATCGCCAAACCGATTAGCGCGAGCTTAACGCTAATTATAAACATGATCACAATTGTGAACAAAAAGTGAAAAACATTGGTGATCAGAGGGATCAAACCAAGTTCGAGAATATCCCCGAGCGCGGTAACGTCGTAGCTTAGGCGGTAAATAATATCGCCAATTTCCTGCTTTTTATAATAGCCAATTGAAAGCTCTTCGAGGTTATCGAAAGCCTTGCGTGAAAAGTCGTTTATTACCGCTTTGTTCAGTTTTTTTGTGGTAATGCCAGTAAAATATTCAGTGATTGATCCGGACATGCTGGCAATGAAATAAATAAGTATCACGAAGAAGCCAAGCGATTCTTTGGAGCCAAATATTTCTGTAATTTTTGTGAGATACGTGCCTGGCTCGATCGTCTCATTGCCGAGAACGTTGTCGATCAGGATTTTGAACGGCAATGGCGCAATCGTTTCAAAGCCTACGCCCAAAAGGATCAAAAGGAAAATAAAAAGCAGGCCTAAAATGTGCGGCTTAATTTCCTTTATTAATATTTTATCAATTAGTTTCATTCAGGAATTTTGTTTCGTGCGGGATTTTGTTTGCAATTACACTATAACAAAAATTCGCTGTCAAGTCGAGCGAAGATAAATAAAATTGATGGCAAAATAAAAAACGCCTGCAAGGCGATTTTTATTTTGGGGTGCCATACGGGATTTGCACCCGTGATCTCTTCTTCCACAGAGAAGCGCTTTGGACTAGCTAAGCTAATGGCACCATATTAAATTGTTTTGCGCTGTGGATCAAATACTGACAATTACAGCTAATCTACGCTACGCGTTCACACCATTTTTCCAACCATGTGTATAAAAAAACACTTACACAGATTTGTAAGAGCGCTCAATTGCCTGCTGTGTCAGGCAAATCAATTCATTCAATTGCCTAACTATTATACTCTTATTTACCCGATTTGGCAATGCCTAGATCCGGCAGAAAAAGCGTAATTATTAAAGTCACTATCCAAGCCAAAGCTGTTTGCAAAAAAAGATTGTTTTCGCGCTTTTCAACTTCGCGCAGCGAATGGCCGGCCAAAACATAGCCACTCTGTCTTCCTGAAAACGGCACAATAACCGCGGCGATGCGGACGCCGTTTTGCGGCTGCCAAGTAATGCGATCCTCGCCATGGTTTTGCACATGTTTATAAACCCCAGGCGGCAAAACCGGCGGAACGCCATTCAATTTCCCCGAAGCGGCCAACACTTTGCCGGATGCATCATAAACTATCATAAACGGCGCAAGGCTTTGCGCCATATCCACGCCACCTGTGCCAACAACATTCATTGGCTGCATGCCGCCATTCAAAGCCGCAGCAGCATCCTCTGCCATTTGGATTTGCGGGTCATTTGCCGATTGACGCAGGCTTTGCTGAACTGCTGTATAAATAGTCAAAAAAATCAAAGTCAGCGCAACAGCAAACAAAAACCAGTTTATGCTTTGATCAATTTTTATGCGCATAGCAGTCCTTTTGCCTAAAGCATAGCAAAATCCCTCTAAAAACTAAAGCCTAACAGATTGACGAAATTGCAAAAATTTGGAATAATATCTAAGCATTTTTAAACTTTTTAATCTATTTTTCATGCAAGAAACCCGGAACGACATTAGAAATATTGCAATTATCGCGCACGTTGACCACGGCAAAACAACTTTGGTTGATGCAATGCTCAAGCAAACCCACACTGTCAAAGATGGCGCTGCTGGCGGGAATTTAATTATGGATTCGATGGACCTTGAACGCGAGCGCGGCATTACTATCAAAGCAAAAAACGCTTCCATTATTTACAAAGGGGTCAAAATTAATATTATTGACACTCCCGGACATGCGGATTTTGGCGGCGAAGTGGAGCGCACTTTAAAAATGGCGGACGGCGTGCTGCTTTTGGTTGATGCAAAAGAAGGACCGATGCCGCAAACCAAATTTGTGCTGCGCAAAGCGCTGGAACTTGGGCACAAAGCAATCGTTATCATTAATAAAGTTGACCGCCCGGACGCGCAAGCCGAAGAAGTCGTCAACAAAACTTTTGATTTGTTCGTAGATTTAAAAGCTACTGATGAGCAGCTCGACTTCCCTATTATTTACGCTTCGGGCGTCAATGGCGTTGCATCTTTGCACCAGCCGCACCATCCAGGACAGGAAGCGCTTGCCGATTTGCAAAGCTCCGATTTAACGCCATTGTTCGAAACAATTCTAACGCAAATCCCTGGGCCAAAAGTTAATTTTGTCGATCCTTTTGCAATGCTTGTTTTGGCAATCGCTTATGATTCTTACAAAGGCAAAATGGGAACTGGCAAAATCTTATCCGGAAAAATTGCCAAAGGCCAAAATGCCGCACGCATAAAAGTTGACGGCACAAAAACGAACGGAAAAATTTCAACAATAATGGCTTTTGAAGGATTGAATAAAGTTGAAGTGAACGAAGCGCAAGCCGGCGACATTGTTTCTATTGCCGGGTTCGATGACATTTCAATTGGCGAAACGATTGCCGATGCCGCAAATCCAATTCAAATTCCGCCGGTACACATTGAAGAGCCAACTGTGCGTATGGCTTTTGCAGTAAACAACTCCCCTTTTGCCGGGCGCGAAGGCAAATTTGTGACTTCGCGAAATTTGCGCGAGCGCTTAATGAAGGAGCTGGAAACAAACGTTGCACT
>CAZLFS010000030.1:0-7275 GCA_964559005.1 uncultured Candidatus Saccharibacteria bacterium | reverse complement strand
ATCTTTCCAAGCACGTCTTTTTCATCTAATGCCAAAAGCTTTGCCAACATTTTTGCGGTGCTGGCTGGATTCTGTATCTCCTGCGGATCAGCATAAACCAAATCTTTCAGGGCATTGGTCGCAACCGGATATGGGATATCTGAAAACTTATCTGCAATAAAAATCTTTCCGCGCGAAGGTTGAAGCGTTTTGGAAAAATCATGCTGATTTTCAGCAACCGCCTTGTAATAACTGTGGCCAACAACGGAAATAATAAAAAGCCTTAATGAAATTAAGGCGGCGGAAAGGACTAAAAATGCTTTAAAAAATAGGAGGCGTTTATTGAAATTCTGTTTTTGGTCTTTGGTCATGCATAGACTTGATTAACGCTGCGACAGTGAAGTTGTTTGGATGAAGCTGACGTTGTCTACGGGAACCATGTTTAATACTTTTTGATCTCCCTGAATTCTTTGAATTGATTGCAATTCCGCAGCTTCTGTTTCCAACTTCTGGTAATTGTCTTTCTGCTCGGAAATTTGTTTCTGCAGTCTGCGGATCTCGTAGCCTTTGGTCGAAAAACTATTTACCTGTATTAAGTATATCAAGATTAAAGCCAGTGAAGCAATAAAAATTGCCACTCCAATCTGTTGATTATTTGCGCTGTAAGCAGTTTTATTTCGGTTTAGTTCTTTCTTGTAACTTGGCAGTTGTAAGGTTAGTGCAAAATGTTTTCCCATTTTTGTTTTTATTGACTAATTCCGCGCTTTTGCGCACTGCGCATCGCGCTTAAATTTTTTGGATCGCCCGAAGCTTCGCCGGAATGCTCCTGGAATTTTCTTGCTGTTCAGCTTCAGAAGCGGTAATTGGTTTCTTGGTTAAAATTTTTGCTTGCGGATTTCTGCCGCAGCGGCATTCAGGAAACTCTGGCGGGCAAATACAGCCTTTTGCTTTATCATTAAAGAACTGTTTTACGATGCGGTCTTCAAGCGAATGGAAGCTAATAACCACCAGCCTGCCGTTTGATTTGAGGCGATCAAACGCTTTTGGCAGAAATTGCTGAAGGTTATCCAACTCCTTATTCACTTCAATGCGCAAGGCTTGGAAAATTCTTCGCGCGCTGTCGCCGGCTTTAAAACGGATATTTGCGGGCAGCGCTTTTTTGATAATCTCGAAAAGGTCTGTAGTTGTTAGGATTTCGCGTTGCTGGCGCGCAGCAACAATTGCGCGAGCAATTTTTCTGCTGAACTTTTCTTCGCCATGCTCGCGAAAGACCCTTTCCAGTTCCTTTTCCTGATAGCGGTTGATAATGTACTTTGCGTTGAAATCTTCATGCTTCTTATTGCCCGGATAAGCTTCCGGGTTAAAACGCATGTCCAGCGGTTCTTCTTTTTGAAAAGAAAAGCCCCTGAACGAACGTTCTAAATCGTAGGAGGAAATGCCAATATCAATGAGTATGCCGTCAACTTTATCGATTCCGAGCTCGGACAATACGGCATCAATATTTTTATAGTTGTCGTGTACAAATATCGTTTTTGTTTGAAGTTTTGCATTTTTAAATTTGAGTTTTGCTTCGGCAAGGCTTTCGGGATCTAAATCAATGCCGATTAAAATTCCGTTTGGCGCAATCCGTCCGGCAATTGCCAAGGAGTGGCCTGCACCCCCTAGCGTGCCATCAACAACCGTTTGCCCGGGTTGTGGATTTAAATATTCAAGCGTCTCCTTTAGTAATACGGGTTTGTGAAATTCCATATTCTAGAGTTCCTCTAGCTGCTCGGCAATTTTATTCGAATCTCTTTCGGTAGACTTTTTATATTTTTTCCAAAGATCTTCACTCCAAATTTCCAGGCGGCTAAACAATCCCGCGACAACAACCTTTTTTTGGATTTTTGCGAATTCGCGCAAATAATCCGGGAGCACAATGCGGCCAGCTTTGTCGATTTCGCAATCCATTGCGCCAGCGAGCATCAAGCGTGCAAATGCACGAGTGTTTGCCTTAGAAATAGGAAGAGCGGAGAGTTTCTCCGCCAGTTTTTGCCATTCTTCATTTGAATACAAAAATAGGGAGCTATCCAGTCCGCGGGTGACAATGCATTTACCGTTCAAACTCTTACGAAATTTGGTCGGTATGGATAAACGCCCCTTTTCATCGATGGTCAGGGTGTATTCGCCAATAAACATAAAAGCCTGTCCTTATGTTCCTAGCGGTGTAGCGGTTATCCACTTGTCCCCACTTACTTCCACTTGGCTCCACTTTGATTTCATTATATGCCACTATTTCCCATAGGTCAAAATACAGTTTTGAACCACAATATATAGTGGCTGTGCATAAAAAACCGCTTGTTTAAGCGGTTTGAAACCAGCAAATATTTTTGATGTTTTAACAGTTATCCACTGCGGCGTTTACCTATTTCAATTTCGCAATATGGTTTGCGGCAATGCCAAATGCCACGGCAACGTTTAGGCTTTCTTTTTTGCCGTGCATTGGAATTTCCACGATTTGATCAGCCAATTTTAGCAGCGGCTTTGGCAAACCGACAGGTTCATAACCCAGGATCAGCGCCAGAGGAAATTTTGGCTGCCATTGATTTAAATCGATACTCTCCCCTTTGGCCTGCTCAAGAGCAACAATTTGTACGCCTTGCGATTTGAGCTTTTTTATTAGCCGCGCAGGTTGACGCTGATATTCCCAAGGCATATATTCTTCTGCGCCGAGTGCGACTTTAGAAATTTCTTTGCGCGGCGGGCGGCCCGTGATGCCAGTGAGAAAAATTTTATCTGCGCCAAAAGCATCGGCTGTGCGAAAAATCGCGCCGACATTAAACAAGCTGCGGATATTTTGGCAAATGACGTAGAATTCTTTCATCTTTTAGCCGCCTTATATCTTACCTTAAATTCTTTCATTCTGCCAAAACCCACCGAATCACGAATAATGTTGCGGGCTTGCCAAGCCGGCACGCGTGTAATTGTAAAATCGCCGTATTTGTCATTTATTTTGTCGAGCTGCTGGATCAAGCGGGTTTTGATACGCTCCTCTGCAAATAATGATTGTTGTTCAACATAATCCTTCAACCCGGAAACTGTAACGCCGATTAATTTAAATTGCTTGGCGTTCTTCAAATTGCGCTCAAATATTTTTGAGGCTTCCAAAAAAATTTCTCTGCCGTCCTGCACAAAGTGGTCCAATTTTTGGCGCTGATGCAAATAATTGTCCTGCTTGTCAGTAACAATAAAATGGATAACATTGCCCATTAAGCTTGATTCGCGCAAACGACGGCCAACCATTTCCGACAATTTATATAAAACCTGCAAAGCGACTGTCCGATCGCTGCTGATTTCCGGCATGTTATAAGCATGGCTCATCGATTTAATCTGATCTTCTTTTTCTGCTGGATCAAATTCCTCGTGCCAGCTGCCTTGCAGCTGTCCGATTTGATGCAAATGATAACCACGGATACCAAAATGCGCGACTAATTTTGATGCTGGAAAATCGCGCAGGTCGCGCAAGGTTTTAATGCCAAGCATGTTCAAAGTCCGTTCAGTGCGATGCGCAATGCCCGGAATATCTGTTAATTTCAAACGGTCGTACAGTGTTGGCACATCTTCTGGCCGAATCAAAACCAAACCGTCAGGTTTTTGCAGGTCACTGCCAATCTTGGCAATTAACTTACTATAGCCGATGCCAATCGAGCATTTGATCCAGTCGCCAACGTATTTATGCATTTTTATTTTTATTTCTTTGGCGATTTGCTCTGCTGCTGCCCAAGGATCAGAAGCATGCTTAACGTCTGCGGTCATATCCATAAATGCTTCATCAATGCTGTATTTTTCGACTTGTTCGGAATAAGAGTAGAAAATTTTTAGGAAGCGGCGCGTGATTTCGCGATATTTGTCCGGGTCAGTATAAAAAAGCTGGATTTTTGGGCAAAGCTTTTTTGCTTCCCAAACCGGCGTGCCGGTTTTAACGCCGAATTTTTTTGCTTCAATTGAAGGCGCAATGATAATGCCGCCTAAATGCTCGCAAATGCCAATTGGCTTGCCGCGCAAAAAAGGGTTTGCCTGCTGCTCGCAAGAGGCAAAATAAGAATTCATATCAATATGAAAGATAACGCGATGATTAAAAGGCATAGGTGAACTCTCGTTCACCTCTAATATTAAAGCAGCTGCGTTAAGTCGTCAAACAAATAGTCCGGCTTGTAACTCGCCAAACGTTCTCTTTGTTTGGTGTTTCTGGCAAGGCCAGCAACTTTTACGCCAGCGTCCCGCCCATCAATTAAGTCACTTGGCAAATCGCCGATCATTAAGACCCGTTTTGGATCAACCCGGTTGCGCTCGTAAAAGTCTTTAATTGATTGCACTTTGTTGATTACATCGCTGATAATATTTTCATCATCGAATATCTCATTAAGGCCAAGCGCAAGCATGTCCGTAATAAGATGCCTTTTGCTTGCAGAGATGATCCCTAAAATAAAAGTCTTATTTGATAATTGTTTTAGCGCATTTTCTGCTTCGGGGAAAAGGCTTTTTTCAACAGGGCTCTCTTCTAAAACTTGCCAATACAAATCTTCGAGCCTGGCGCGTTCTTCGGGCGTTTCGCATTTTACGCCCACAGATTCATAATAAATCCAGTGCGGCTGCGAAAAATTTTCCAAATAATGTTCAGGCGTAATAACCACGCCATACCTTTTGCAAACTTCAACGCAAACCATTGCGCTATGCAGAGTTGAGTCTAAAATTACTCCATCCCAATCAAACAAAATTGCGTCGAATTTTTCGTATAAATTGTGCATAAATTATTGCGCCGTTACAAAGCCTAAAACAGTATACCAATCCGTACAAATATGGCAAATTAAAAACTCCCTCTTACGAGGGAGTTTTAATTTCTTAGTTATTCGTCTCTACGGCCGCCAAATGAACGTCCGCCATGTCCGCGTCCACCGCCGAAACCTCGATTTTCGCGAGGCTGCATTGGTCTTGCTTCGTTAACAACTAAATTTCTTCCGCCATAATCTTGGCCGTTGAACATTTCAGTGGCTTTTTGAGCGTCCTCATCAGACATCTCAACGAAACCAAAGCCCTTGCTTCTGCCAGTCATTTTATCTTGGATAACGACTGCAGAAATTACTGCGCCAGCTTGAGAAAACAATTGGTTTAACTCGTCGCTGGTAGTGGCCCAAGGAAGACCACCTACAAACAATTTTGCCATTATAGGCCTTTCAAACAGACTTACCACCCGTAATAAGTCTAAATACATATCAACTTCGGATGATTAAAGTGAGTATACATTAAATAAGGTCTCTTGTAAAGGCCGTTTTGGCAATATGTTTAATTACTCTTCATCATAATTGGCCTCAATATACAACAAAAACCTGCGTTCCATTTGTTGAATACGGTTAAGGATCTTCTGATTTAAGAGATCGGCTGATGCAATAATACTATCAATGAATTCTTTTTGATCGCTAATTGACCAGCGAATCTTATGCATTGTTTCAATAACCCGATTGGTAAAGGTATAGGCTAGCTTGTAGGCATCCAAGCTCAATTTGATATCAATTATGCTGATTTCTCGTTCAGCAAAGTTGTGCATGTACTCGCTGTTGTTCAAGGCAAAGATAATTTTTGCTGGCACTAAAATGCCATAAAACTTGGCTCTTAACAAATCTTTATCTGATTGCTTAAAATTTTTAACAAATTCGTATATGCTGCCGGACAAATACTGCGCGTCTTTGTATAGTACATCAAACTGCCACGGTTGGTTGGATTTTTGCCGAGAAAAATCAGGCAAATCATCCCAAGACTCAATTTTCAAATGATCTTTTGGGAAATAGGGGTTTTCTTTATTACGCCGCTTTCCCTCTGAACTAATATATTGGCTATAATCCTGGCTTATTTTATGCCATCGACCCAAAAAACTTTTGTCTTCGACCCGGTCTTCGAAAATATTATGAAATGTTATTTCGAATGCCGGATCAGGCATATGCAATGTGCTATTTATCTCTTCAAGCACTGATTGCATCTCGTCGCCAGAAGCAGCATCAAAGATTAAAAGCTGCCTGGCAATTCTTTCAAACAAACTTTCTTTTACTTGATCATATTTTGTTTTTGGCAGATCAAATAATGCCAAAGTTGAGGATGAGAGATCATAATTTCTCATTTAACTCCCCGATTAATTTTCTTTTCTATATTTAATATACGTTAAAAAGATTAAAAAAAGATTAAATTTAACGGAAGCTTGATCAATTGATAACTTCTTTTAAACCACTGCCATATATTTGGAGGTTTTTCGATGTAGATAACTTCTGGTTTGGGCATTGCCGGCGCAATACTATTTTGCTGGGAAGGTACTTCTATTTTTTGCGCTTTTGGCTCTGGAATGTTGACAGTGATGTATATTGGCATTGGCGGAGTTACATTTAAGATATTTGTTTTCCCTGCTGTAGATTCTGGATTTTGTGCCAAAGTTGAATCCTGCTCTGATGATGATAAAGCATCTTCAGAAATATTATTCGTTGCATCAGCTGCATTATTAGTGCCAACTGAATTAGCATCAGGTGAATTTTGTGCAGGGGCTTGGGGCGATACCACGAATATTTGTGGTTGGCTAACCTGTGGCGCGCTGGGCACTGGAGCCCCGGCCTGATTTGTAACACTGTCTGCTGGATCTACAGGAGGATCTGCTGAAGGGGTAAGGTTTTGTATTGATCCGTCTGTGCCATCCAGTTCTGCTTGGGTGTTCTGGCCATCTAAAGCGAGATTCATTCTATTATTATTCAAAACCAATTTATTGTAGTAAAAGGTATTTTGTTCTGTTTTCTTATAGTTCGTAACCGCAACATTTAAGGTATTTGATTTGGTTGTATCTTTTGCAGTTAAAACAAACTGATACTTTGATCCATTCGCGGGTACAAATACAAATCTATCGTTTACAACTTTCTTTTGGATCACCTTTGCTTGGTCGCCGCTCAACGTTTTAACTGAAAAATCAAAATTATTTGAAAAACTTAATAATTGTCCATTTATGCCGCAATCATCAGCGGTTGTTGAAATATTCTCCGCTAATTTTGGTTGGCCGCCAATAATACTTACGATTAAATCTCTTATTCCGTCAACGCTCAACATTTCGCTGTGCTCAACGTTTTTCGCATAGAAAACATGGCCGGCAGGAGTTTTTAAATATTCAGCGCTGCTTGCAAGCACCGTGCCATCGCCGGTATCCGGGACTATTCTATATTTTGGCTGATGCAGCAACAGGTCCGCTGCGCTTCCAGAACCGTTAAACATCTTTGTTATTGTTTTGGT
>CAZLFS010000029.1:0-7419 GCA_964559005.1 uncultured Candidatus Saccharibacteria bacterium | reverse complement strand
GTTAAATTCCGGATGGTCAGTTGGAGCTGAACCACAATCCGCAGAATTTACAACAGATCGACCATGATTAAAAGCAAATGCTAAAACAGCAACAAAAATAATTGCGAAATAAGCTAACTTGCCTTTAATTAATTTTCTTAACATCTCTCGGACCTTTTGCATATTATTCCTTTGAGGTAACACCTAGATCGACGACCTAGGTTCTACCTTAAAATAAATTGATTAGTTACTAGCTCCTAACTAGCAAAGCTTAATAAAAAAAGTTTCTTTACTAAACCTTGCCAACTAAAATGTTGTGAATTAAGAACGTGTGCGCCGGGCACACAAGCATCTCGAATGAGAATACTTGTATGCCCGACATACGAGATTGGATCAGTTGCGCCGGCGCTTCCGGTCAAAGCTTCCCGAAGGAGAGCTCAAACCGATGTTCACCGGACCGATGCTCAACAGCGACGCGAACGGCGTGGAACGGTCCTGCCAGGGACCGCCATTGCCGTTTTCCTTCGGAGTCTTGGACTGGCCGCACGGAGTGTGCATGCTAAGTCCGTAACCCTTTTCCGCAGCGAGGTGCACGAGGCACGGCACTGCAGCGAGCGGCAACAAGCAGACCAGCCCGTTGCCGATGTTGCGGAAGCACCAGCGGCGGCGATGCTGCTGCTCGTTGGTCACTTCGCAGCCGTATGTGCCGCCGAAGGCCACACGCAACGAACTGCAAGTGTTGCCATACTCGGTCTCATACCCGGGCATCGCATCCTCCGTAACCTTGTACAGGCCCGGACGAACACGAAGCACAGTGCCAGTATCCAAGCCGGCGAAAGTCAGCGTCGGCCCGATATCCAGCTTCACGGCGGTATCTGCCATCACCGTGGTGTCGCGGGTAGTGTCAGGCGCAACCAGGGTGAGGTTGATACGCGCAGCCGGCAGATTTGCCGGACGCTTGTAGAACTTCCACAACTTTCGTACCCGCACGATCGGCGGCGCCACCAGCCTTGGCTGGAACGGCTTCGGCGGAGGCGGTGCTGCAGCGGCCTGGAGCTGGACGCCTTGCACAGGCGCGCCCCAGTTGAAGCAAGTCACGATCGAGCCGGCGATAACAGGCAAATGCTGCCCGTCATCGATGACGTCAACCAGCGCACGCAGCGACCCTTGCGGATGGTTCGCGTGGTATTCCCGCACCGCAAAGTTCTGCGGCCGGCAGTCTGCCCGGTAGTTCAACACCGGGTAGCGCCAGAGATCCTGCACCGTGAAATTCCCGGCGCGGAAGTCGCTGACCAGCCGCTGCTTGACCCAGTCCGGCAAGTTCGTGCAATTCGCCGCACGCTCGAGCTTGCGCAGCGAGTCGTTGGCGATCCGCTTGAGCACCTCGGGCGTGAGGTGCTGCTGAACCTTCAGCACTGCTGAAGGGTGCCGCTCGAAAGCCTCGTCGCCAACGCGCTCGGGCCTGATTCCCGCAAGCCGCGGATCGAACTCGTACACCTTTGCAGTGACTTGTCCGGGATCCACGGGCGCTACGCACTTCCCCGTTTGCGAGCGGTACCAGCTGATCAGATCGCTCGCGCGATCCGACATCTTGGCACCGTTGTCCGCAAGAAGCGTCTCAATGATCTTCTCGCGCTGCGGGTCATTGGACGCAAGGCACGCGATCTGTGCAACCGCAGCCTTGAGATCCCTGCTCTCATCAGCGGTGAAGAACGGCTGCTGCGGAGCCATCCGAATCGGCTGGACCACGAAAACCGAAACGTTCCGGTCCGTGATTGCCACACTCGTCTGCTCCGTGCCTGCCATCTGTGCGCCAGCCGAAGCCGGACGCAAGAGACACGCAAGCGACCCAAACAGGATCGCTCCCAACATGATCCTTTTCATCGAATCCTCCGATCCTGCGGTTGTAGGTTGAGTCGCTATGTGTGACTCTCTGCCTAATGCGCGTTCGCGCTGTTGCAGATGTTGGCTTTCAATTCCCTGTGAGTTAACACGTTAATTGAAAACCAGCATCTGCCCCAAATTATCTTTCGATTTGGGTCAGAGTACCGAAGACAACCAATCTTTTTGCTGAAGTGCCAACTGGCCAACAAGTTGAAAGCGCCACTTCAGATTTGCCATTATTGGCAAACTGCGCCTGATCGTTTGCTTTAAAAATGCCAGATCCTGAAACGACGTAATGTAAAATTACTTTTTTGCCTGAAGTATCTTGGACAGTCAAAGAAAAAGAATCATATTCTTTCATATCGCCAAGGTGCGCTAGAACTTCATTGTAACGTCCCTTGTCCCAAACATAATTTGAAGAGTGGCCGGAAATGTACGCAGTACCGAGTTCACTTGGCATTGCTGTGCCAGGATAATGTACCAACCCGTTTTCCAAATCGCTCATTAAAGAATTAACATCCTTGCTCCAAATCACCGGCGCTGTAACGTTAATAGATGGGATGTTTAAAGTACCAGGAACATTTTGGTCAATGCCAACGACGTCGCGATTAAAATCTGTGCTTGCCGCAGCAACTTTCGGAATGCCAATTGAGCTTTCTAAGCTTAATTTGTTCGAAATTCCTTCCAGGTCAATATATTTGGAAATAATATCTTTTTGTGACTGCGTCAAAGAACCACCGGTTAAAGGATCAATTCCGGCAACCAATGCTTGCGTGTCAGTCATGCCAAGACCCAAGGTGTCTTTCTTTTTTGGATTCAAACCAAGCAAGAATTTCTGATAATTGGTCAAGCCATTACCGGAAAGGTCTGTGTCTGGGTCAATAATTTTTGGATCGTTAACTTCAAAAAAGTAAGACGCAATCCATTTGTTGTAAGCGTCCTGCTGGTCTGCGGGGATTTTAGTGACCACTTGCTGGGTGCTCGTTTTCGGCGTGAGATTGGCAAACATTGCCCGCACTGAAAAATTTGTGAACAAAACCATATAGGCAAAAATAAAAAAAGCAAAAATTATTGCATATGGCAAGCCGTTTTTAAAGATTTTGCCAAAAGAAAGCGAAGAAAGCCTTAACGTAACGACGTTAGACTGCTTGTCATGCTCGACTAATTGTTTGTCTGGCTCTGGTTCAGTGTGTGTTACTGGTTCTATGTACGCTTCTGGCTCCTTGTGCGCCACATCAGCTGCTTCAGAATGCAAAGAATTCTCATCGTGATGAGAATGGTCTAACTGCAAATGCGCGTAAAGGTCTTCGGTTCCTTGTGGGAAGTTATTTTCAGCCATTTTTTATGCCTTTTTTAAATTAACTAAAGATTATAGCCTATTCCCTCCTATTTGTCAAGGATATTTAGTATAAGCCTTGAACTGCTTTTATGCAACTAACATAATTACTTTGGTATAATGAAAGTGCATGAAAAAAGCACTATTAACTTACAAAACTATACTGCTATGCGCATTGTTGCTTTTCACAATTCGGGCTGGCATGGGCAGTATTTTTTCTAGTGCTTCTGACATAACTCCGGCAAATATTTTGTACGAAGTGAATCATGAGCGAACAATCCGCAACCTAAATGCCTTAACTCCCAACCTTGCTTTATCTGCTGCTGCGCAATATAAAGCCAATGATATGATTCAAAGGCGCTATTTTTCGCATGTTGATCCGGACGGAAATTACATTTGGAACAAGATTGTGCAATACGGCTATAACCCTTATACCACTTTAGGCGAAAACCTTGCTGTTGATTTTTCGGATACGGAAAGTTTGATGGCAGCATGGATGAACAGCCCTTCGCATCGCGAAAACATTTTAAACCCGGCGTTCCAAGACCAAGGCGCTGGCGTGACCTTTGGCGATCCGAACAGTGGCCAATTCATTGTTGCAATCGCAAATACCTTTGGCGCGCAGCCGGCAAAGGCAGCAACAAAGCCTGCGCAAACAAAACCATTGCCAAAGGCACCCAAAATCGCAAAAAAGCCTAAAAAGCCCGTGCCAAAAATTGCCCAAAAGCCAAACAAGCTTTCAGCACAAACACCAACAGTAACAATTAATAATTCAGATACTATTTCGCATGTTAATGCGGTGGTAATTGTTGGCAGCGCAACGCCAAACTCGGCAGTGCAAATAACTGATAAAAGCCAAAGCAATGAAAACACATCGACAACTGCTGACGCGCAAGGAAATTTCAGCGCAGAATTTGATGGCTTGGCAAATGGCGAACACGATTTCGTGGCAACTGCAACCAATGACGGCGGCACGGCAAGCGATATTTACTCAATAAATATAAATTATCAGCCGCCGGTGATCACAAATTTGCAAGTTAGCGCATCTGCCGGCAATGATCTTGTTTTGCACGTCGAGGCAAATATCACCAAAGCCGGACTGGTTAACGCGACAGTTCTTGATAAAACCGTAAAGCTCCAGGCAAATGCGGACAGCTATTCTGGCGACATAACATTCGACAAATATTTTGATTATCAAAGCCAAAATCTGACAGTAAGCGCGGAGGATGTTTATGGCAATGTTACGAATAAAACTATTCCTCTGCAAAACGTTAATTTACCTGGCAATCAAAACCCAAAAAGCTTTAAACAAGCGCCGGAACTCGTCAAACAACCGGACTTATACAATGTTTTTAAATACATGGTCATAATTTTCGGCGGCTTATTTATTGTTTTCTTTATCATCGATATATTTGTGATGCACAAAAACAAAAAAACCGCTTTGCCAAACATGACTAGCGGCTCAAATATTATTTTATTGCTTTTGCTAGTAAGTACTTTGCTGCTCGTATCCTGGTGGCATTAATAAATTATTCGTGCAGCGGTCAATCTTAGCGCGAAAATTTGTAGAGCCGAAAAGCATTACGACAACCAAAATAAAAATTGCCAATTGCTCAAAGATCAATCCCTTGGAGATTTTTTTATTAATGCCGTTGAACAAGAAGTTCCAAAACAAATTGTAAACCGCGACCATGAAAACTCCGGCAGTAAAATAATTTACGTTCCAAAGGTTGAAAACAAAAAAAGAGACAAAGCCCATTGCGATGGTAATAATCACGATCAGTAAAATATGGCTAAGATTGACATTCGCAAATTGGAAAAGCGCCTGATATAAAAGCATTAATGTCACCAAAGCAACAGTAAAATAAAAAACATGCGGCGGAAAACAATAGTACCAAATGATTCCCAAAAGTGAAGCATAAGCGAGCCAGCAAGCATAAAGCTTAATATAGCTCAAGGTAAGGAAATGGCTTTCCTTTATGGGCGTAATTTTATTATGAAAAACTTCTTTGAAAAGCGTATAAACAATGACCAAAGACAAGCCGGAGACAATTGCGATAAATTGCTGCAAAACTGCATGGTCAAGATTAATGCCAATAAGCAAAACTGAACCCCAATAAATTATGCTCGGCAAAATCAAATAATTCTGGAAGTGGCGGAATTTTTCCCAGCTGACAAAATGCTTGAAACGCAATTTAATTGCATGCCAAAGCGAATCCGCGGTTAAATGATCTTCTCTGAAGTGCAGGTCAAAAATAAAATTCAGCCAAAGGAAAAGCAATAAATAAATAATTCCGGCAAGCTTGTTATATAAAATATTGTTTTCAACATAAACGTGATTAATGTAAACGAGCAGTTCTAGGCCGGCAAATGACAACAAAGAAACCGCGAACAGCGAAACAATTCTTTGATAATTTGAATGCTTAGCTTTTGTTTCCGGCATTTTTTACTTTTTTATAGATTAGTTCGTTCGCAGCATGCAGCGAATCAAAAGTGCCCGCGTCAATCCAGGCGCCGTCAATAACGCTTACTTGCAGCTCCCCTTTTTCCAAATACCAATTATGCAAATCAACTATTTCCAGTTCGCCGCGCGGAGAAGGCTTCAAGCTCTTTGCAGCCTCAACAACACGACGATCATAAAGATAAAGCCCAGTTACTGCATAATCAGATAAAAATTCTTTTGGTTTTTCTACGATCTTTTCCGCTTTGCCGTTTTGATCAAACTTTACTACGCCAAACCGCTCCGGATCATGAATCTTTTTTGCAAAAATGCGCGCGCCGGATTTAAAATTTTTGATTGTTTCCGAAAAATCATCCTCAAAAATATTATCACCGAGAATCATCGCCACGCTTTCTTCGCCGTCAATAAATTCTTCGGCAATTATGAAAGCTTGGGCTAAGCCTTCGGGCTTGTCTTGGATTTCATAAGTAAATTTTGCGCCAAATTGGCGGCCAGAGCCAAGATAATTCAAGTAATCGCCAGCATGATCCGGCGCGACTATGATCAATATTTCGGTGATGCCACCGGCCAACAAAGTCTGCAGCGGATAATGGATCATCGGCTGGTTATAAACCGGAAGCAATTGTTTTGAGGTGACTTTTGTCAGCGGCTGCAAACGCGTGCCTTCGCCGCCTGATAAAATAATGCCTTTCATAATATTAGTGGTTCGTTAAAAAATTTTGTAGCGCCTCTTGCCAAGGGCGGAGTTTAGGAAATTTCGTATTCAATAATACTGAATAGTGCGGACGCGATGCGCGCTTCGCTTGCGGCGGATTCTTAGCCAAAAATTCCGCCGTCGTGACGCCATTTAATTTTACATCTGCCGGCTTGATTTTAATAATCTCATTGGCATAATCGAACCAGGATGCAGTGCCGTCATTTGGCAAATGGTAAATGCCATATGGATATTTTTCTTTAACCAGCTTGATGCTTGCGGCAGCAAGATCCGGCGCGTAAGTTGGGGTGCTAACTTCGTCAGAAATAAAATCCATTTCTTTTTTACCCCGCTCAACCAAATTTGATACCACTTCCGGAAAGCTCTTCTTAGTTTCCGGGCTGGTACCCGGTTTTCCAAACAGCAAATTCAAACGCACTATATAATGTTTCTGGCATTTTTCCGCTTGCTGCTCGCCCGCTAATTTAGTGCGGCCATAAAAGCTTTGCGGATTCGGCTTGGCATCTTCAGCGTAGCCCTGCGCATTTTCACCGTCAAAAACATATCCGCTGCTGTAATGCACTAGAACTGCGCCAATCGCTTGCGCTGCTGCTGCGATAAAACCGACCGCATCAGAATTAAGCAATTCAGCTTTTTTTACTTCGTTTTGATCCTCCTCTGCTTTATCAACTGCATTGTATGCAACACAGTTAAAAATCAGGTCTGGTTTTAACTCTGTGATTTTTTGCTTAACAGAAGCGGCATTAGTAACATCAAGTTCTTCGCGGTCCCAAGCATAAAGCTGCTCATTCTGCAGCTGCCTGGCAAGTTCAGAGCCGAGCATGCCGCCTGCGCCCAAAATTAAAACTTTCATCTTGATCCGACAGTGATGTTAATTGTTTTCTGGTCTTTGCCGCGCAGTACGCCAAGCGCGATTGTATCTCCGGGCTTATGTGCAGCAAGCAAATCAGCAAAGGTGCTATCAAGGCTAATTGGCGTGTCATCCATTTTATAAATGATATCACCCTCTGCCAAGCCTGCGGCTTGCCCAGGGCTGCCTGAAAG
>CAZLFS010000028.1:0-7469 GCA_964559005.1 uncultured Candidatus Saccharibacteria bacterium | reverse complement strand
CGACGCGGATGTAGCTGGTGTGATGCCGTCTTCCGCTTGGCGGGTACTCCAGGCAGCGGCCAAAGTAGTTCAGTATGGTTGCGGGAACATCTTTGCCCCCGCTGTCCTGCACGACGATTTGCTGTGTGAAGAACCTGATCGTGTCCGGAGTGATTCGGCATGCCTGCGGGTTGAGCACGATTCGAATCTTACCTTTCCAGTCCGTGACCAGGATCAGGTCTTGTTCGTCAGCTGGCGTGCGCTCGATGCGCAACACCACGCCTTGGTTGGCTTCGAGCGTTGAATCGCGCGGAGCGTTTCTGCTGCGCGCATGCAGTGCTTGCGGTGAGCCGATTCCCGGAGCAGCAGCGATAGTAAAAGCCGCTGAAACCAGAAGCAGGTCTTTTATTCCGTGTTTCCAAGCCATAAGTCCTCCTGGTGAGCGGGTTATCGCTTTTTGTGCTTGAGCTTTGGGCACGGCGATGGTCCGCTGTAGCGGACAGTGTCGCCGGTGACCAATGAATCAACCCAATGCACGATGTTCGGGGTCAGGCAGTTGCGCGGAAACGGGAAAAGCATGTAGTACTGTTGCGCGTCGTCCAGTCCTTCGATGTAAAGCACTCGTCGGGATAAAGAATCAGATTTTTCCGCGAAGACGAATCCTGAATCCTTGTGAGTGTCTGAAAAACGAACTTTGCCCTGCTGAACGACAGTCCTTGTGCCCTGTGCAAACGCTGAAGCAGCAACCCCCGGGATAAGCAGTGCCAGGATTAGCACCGCGCGCGTTAGCCTCATTGTGCCCTCCTGGCAAAATGTGGAATTACTGAATCAAGCATAGCATATGCTCGTAGCTTGTAGCTAGCTACAAGCTGCGAGATGCTATACTAAAATATATGCCGAAAAAGGAAGCCGCCAAAAAACGTTATATGCTCGTCGATGGACATGCGATTATTCATCGCGCTTTTCATGCCATCCAGCACTTGTCTACAAAATCCGGGGAGCCGACCAATGCTGTTTATGGTTTTACTGCCATTTTGCTAAAGGCAATTAAAGATCTCAAGCCAACGCATATTGCGATGACCTTTGATTTGTCCGAGCCGACATTTCGCCATGCGCAATATGAAGGTTATAAAGCAAAGCGCGCTGAAACCGCGGATGAGCTAAGCCGCCAATTTCCGCGTTGCAAAGAAGTGGTCCAAGCTCTCGGTATT
Organism: uncultured Candidatus Saccharibacteria bacterium; assembly: GCA_964559005.1. GTDB lineage: Bacteria > Patescibacteriota > Doudnabacteria > UBA920 > VMFF01 > CAZLFS01. Next base: position 6,279 of record CAZLFS010000028.1, on the reverse strand, counting down.
CCGATGTACGAGCTGGAAGGCTACGAAGCAGATGATTTGCTTGGCACGCTCTCTGACCGCATTAAAGCAGAAAATAAAGGCGGCGATTTTGAAATAATAATTGTCACTGGCGATCTGGATGCGCTGCAGCTGGTTGATGAAAGAGTGAAAGTTTATGCGCTACGCCGCGGGATGACCGATGTGGCAATTTATGACCCAGCAGCAATACAAGAACGTTATGGCATTACTCCGCAGCAGTTTGTTGATTTTAAAGCGATCAAGGGCGACCCTTCCGACAACATTCCTGGCGTGCGCGGCATTGGTGAAAAAGGCGCAATGGATTTGGTAAAAGAATTTGGTTCCGTGTCCAACATTTACAAGAATTTGCCAAAATTGAAGGAAAAAACGCGCAAGCTTTTTGAAGGACAAAAAGAGCAGGTGCAAATGGCGTACGAGCTTTCTCAAATTAAATGCGATGTGCCGATCAATTTTTCGCTTCCGGAATACCAGTTTTCAGAAATTGATTACCAGAAAGCGGTGAAGCTTTTTCAGGATTTGGAATTTAAGTCTTTGATCCCAAAATTGCCGCGAGTTGAGTCTGCAAAAGAGATCACGCCTGCGCAAGCACAAAAAATCTCGGCAAAGAAAAGCGACAAATATTACATTATTGATACTTTAGAAAAACTGGAAAATCTTTCGAAAACTTTGGCAAAGCAGGAGGAATTTGCTTTTGATACAGAAACAGAAGGCTTGGGCGCGCTTGATTTTAAATTGGTAGGCGTGTCTTTTTCCTATGAACAGGGAGTTGCTTATTATGTGCCGGCATCTTTGCTGCTGGAAACAAAATTTGACGGTTTGCACAAAGTTTTTGCTGAACCAAAAGTGAAAAAGATTGCACACAACATCAAATACGACTTTTTAGTTTTGAAGAAATTTGGAATAGAGGTTAAAAACATATTTTTTGACACAATGATTGCTTCGTATTTGCTTGCGCCAGGCTCGCGCTCGCATGATTTAGATACAGTAACCTTTAATGAGTTTGGTTATCAAATGCAGCCTATCGAAGAGCTGATCGGAAAAGGCAAAAACCAAATTAGCATGGCTGAAGTTGAGCTTACGAAAATATCTTTTTATTGCTGTGAGGATGTTGATTTTACTTTTCGGCTGAAGCAGCTGTTGCTGCCGCGCCTAAAAGAGCAGGGGCTGGATAAAATATTTTTTGAAATTGAAATGCCGCTGACAGAGGTGCTTGCTGAAATGGAAGAGAATGGAATCCTGCTGGATACAAAATTATTTAAATCATTGGAAAAGAAAGTGGCTGCAGAACTGGCTGATTTGGAAAAGCGCATTTATAAGCTTGCCGGCGGGGAGTTTAATATTAATTCCCCGCAGCAGTTGAAAACAATTTTATTTGAGAAATTGCGCATTCCAACCACAGGCGATTTTTTTGTGAAGCGCACCAAAACCGGATATTCTACAGCTGCTTCAGAGCTGGAGAAAATGCGTGAGCTGCACCCGATTGTCAATGAAATTCTAGCCTATCGCGAATTGAGCAAACTGCAATCCACTTATATTACTGCTCTGCCAGAATTGGTCAGTAAAACAGACAAGCGTTTGCACACCAGTTTTAATCAAACCATTGCTGCAACCGGCCGGCTTTCTTCGTCGAATCCGAATTTGCAGAATATCCCAATTGGCTCAAGCGGTATTGCCAGTGAAATCCGCAAAGGGTTTATTGCTGCGCCAGGGTACAAGTTGCTTTCAATAGATTATTCGCAAATCGAATTGCGCGTAGTGGCGCATTTGTCCGGCGACAAAACCTTAACCAATGTTTTCAAGAATAACGAGGATGTCCATGCTGCGACAGCAATGCGATTGTACGGCATTGATGATCCAAGCAAAATCACTAAAGAAATGCGCCGCGACGCGAAAACCATTAATTTTGGCGTTTTGTACGGTGTTTCTTCGTTTGGGCTTTCGGAGCGAGTGGATATGACTCGCGCTGAAGCATCGGACTTCATCAAAAAATATTTTCAAGCTTTTCCGGACGTTGATAAATTTTTGCAATCAGTGATCAATCAAACGCGCTTGACCGGTTATGTTGAGAATGAGCTGGGCAGAAAACGCTATATGCCGGAAATAAATTCTTCGCAATTTATGGTCCGTTCTGCAGCGGAGCGCGCTGCAATCAATATGCCGATTCAATCCTTAGCCGCAGATATCCTAAAAATCGCAATGAATAAAATTAAGCAAGAAATTGATATCCAGTCCGAAGAAATCCGCTTGCTGCTGCAAGTGCATGACGAACTGGTCTTTGAGGTGCGTGAAGGCAGCGAACAAAAATTCGCGCAGCATATCGTTGAAATAATGCAAAATGCTTATAAATTGAAAGTTCCGGTTGTGGCAGAAGCTAAGCTTGGTACAAATTGGGGTGAAATGGTCGAAATATAATAAATCCCGATCAACTGATCGGGATTTATTATTTTGCCATTGCTTTTGCCAGCCTGCTTTTTCTGCGCGCGGCGTTGTTCTTGTGAATGACGCCTTTTTTTGCTGCTTTGTCCAATGCGGACATTGCTTCGCGCATCAATTCAGCGGCTTTGCTCTTGTCGCCAGCTTTGATCAGGCGGCGCACTTCTTTAAGGCTTTGTTTAACTTCAGACTTGATTTTTAAATTGAATTCGTGTCTGCGCTTCGATTGCCTCATGGCTTTTTCTGCGCTTTTCGTATTTGGCATTTCGTGAACCTTTATTAAGAATTAGTCGCGCTTTATAGCGCGAGAGGATAAAAACGGGCTGGTGTAAATTTATCACAAAAACTATTTTTTATCAAGGGCATAAGCAGGCTTTTCCGTGCCGATATTTTTCTTTTGGTACATTTCCAAAATTGACCAAAAGAAAATGATTGCCAGCGGCCCTAAAATAAATCCAATTGCGCCAAAAAATTCCAGTCCGCCAATGATGCTGAAAATCAGCAGCAAAATGTGGATGCGCACCCTGCCGGAAATGAAACGCGGCCCGATGTAATTGTCGATAATGGAAATCGCGGCCAGCCACCAAATAAGCAAGCCAATTGCTGCACCAGTGCGGTGGTTGATGAATAAAAATGCGGCAGCCGGGACATTTACAAGCGAAGTGCCAAAAGTCGGCAAAAGCGCGGCAATTATTGCAACAAACCCCCAAAGTGCAGGATTCGGTATGCCAAAAACGGTGAAGCCGATACCAGAAATGATTCCTTGCAAAATCGCAATCAGGAAATATCCGCCGATAATTGCGCGGATGCCGGTTTTCATATCCAGGGCAAGCTTTTGTTCTTGTTCCGATGTAAACGGCAGCGCGTTGAAAAGCGCAATTTTTATGCGCAGGCCATCCTTAAACAAATAAATCATGCTGATTACAGTCAGAATTAAGTCAATGAAAACGCCAGTGATGTCGCTAAAGACCTTGCCAATATCACTAGTTGTGTTATTGAGGAAATTTTTGGCATAGCCATTGGCATCGAAATTGAAATTTTTCAGCACTCCTGGCAAATGTGCGCTGGAGATATTTGCAAGCGGCTGGCTGCCAGAGCTGAAAGCATTATTTAGCTGGCTGATTACCAGCATTGAAAAAATTGAAATCGGGATCAGCACAACTAAAATGACCAGCACAGTTGTAATAATCGAGCCGATTACTTCGTGGCCGCGCAATTTTTTTACAATGTAGCGGTAAACCGGATAAAAAATAACCACCATGATAAAAGAAAGCAGCAAAACTGAAATGTACGGCTTTAAGACAAAGAAAACCAAAACAAAACTCAAGAAGAGAATAATGTTCAAAAAGTAATTCTGCTTTTGTTCTTCAGTCAGTGCCATTTATTTGCGCCCTTTCAATTTATTGATTTTGCGGACTTCTGTAATCCGATCCCGGATCAACGCCGCTTTTTCGTATTCAAGGTTTCTTGCTGCGAGGTCCATTTGCTCTTCCAGCTCATCAATATAATACCTGATTTCATCTTTGTCCATATTGCGGATGTCAGTTTCTTTTTCCTCGAGCGGCGCGAGTTTTTTGCCGGCAAGGCGGGTCTCTTTAATTTCTTTGCGGATCGTTTGCGGCACAATGCCGTATTTTTTATTGTATTCTTGTTGGACTTCGCGGCGGCGGCGCGTTTCTTCAATTGCCGCGCGCATCGAATCCGTGACGCGGTCAGCATACATCACGACATGCCCTTCAACATGGCGCGCCGCTCTGCCCATAATTTGCATCAGCGCGGTTTCGCTGCGCAAAAAGCCTTCCTTATCCGCATCAAGGATGGCAATGAGTGAAACTTCCGGGAGGTCCAGTCCTTCGCGCAGCAAATTAATCCCGACAACAACATCGTAAACGCCAAGGCGCAAGTCGCGCAAAATCTCCAGGCGTTCGAAAGTGTCGATTTCAGAATGCAGAAAGTGCACGGAAATGCCCATTTCTTTGATGTATTCGGCAAGTTCTTCAGCCATGCGCTTAGTGAGCGTGGTTACAAGCACGCGCTGGTGTTTTTTGACGCGCTCTTGGATCTGTTCGATCAAATCATCAACCTGGTTTTTAATCGGTTTTATTTGCACAGTCGGGTCAAGCAAGCCGGTCGGGCGGATAAGCTGTTCCGCAATAACCGTTTTTTTGCTGCGCTCGATTTCATATCCGGCAGGAGTTGCGGAAACATAAACAACCTGATTAATGCGTTCTTCGAATTCCTTGAATTTTAAAGGGCGATTGTCCAAAGCTGACGGCAAGCGGAAGCCGTAATCGATTAAAGTCTGTTTGCGGCTGCGGTCGCCTTCGTACATGCCGTTAATTTGCGGCACGGTCATGTGCGATTCGTCAATAAACATCAAAAAATTGTCTGGGAAATAATCAATCAAAGTTGAAGGCGGTTCTCCGGGTTTGCGAAAATCGAGGTGGCGGGAGTAGTTTTCAATACCATTTACAAAACCCTGCGTCATCATCATTTCAATGTCAAAATTAGTGCGTTGGTCAATGCGCTGCGCTTCCAAAAGCTTGCCTTCTTTTTTGAACAGGGCAACCCGTTCATGTAATTCCGCACGGATGTTCTCAACTGCTTCTTCAAGCTTTTGTTTTGGCGTCACGAAATGCTTTGCCGGAAAAATTTTGATTTCCGGCAAATCCTGAATGTCTGCGCCAGTTAAAATATCGTGTTCAGAAATGCGTTCAATGTCATCGCCAAAAAAAGAAATTCGGATTACAACTTCGAGCGCCGCTGGCACGACTTCGAGGATATCGCCGCGGACGCGAAAAGTGCCTCTGCGCAAATCAATGTCATTGCGGCTGAATTGCAAATCCGTCAGCCGGCGCAATAGCTTGTCGCGCTTGATGGTCATGCCTTTGCGCAGTTCTAAAGACAAGTCCAGATAATCAACCGGGTTGCCCAAGCCATAAATGCAAGAAACAGATGCGACGATCAGAACGTCGCCGCGCGTCAGCAAGCTTTGAGTTGCGGCATTGCGCAAACGGTCAATTTCCTCGTTGATTTCGGTTTCTTTTTCAATGTAAGTGTCAGTGCGCGGGACATATGCCTCCGGTTGGTAGTAATCGTAGTAGGAAACAAAATAATGCACGGCATTATCAGGGAAATACTCCTGGAATTCGGAAGCAAGTTGCGCTGCCAGAGTTTTGTTATGGGAAATCACCAGTGTTGGCTGGTTTATTTGCGCAATGATATTTGCCATGCTAAAAGTCTTGCCAGAGCCAGTTACGCCTAGCAGCGTTTGGTCACGGTTGCCTTTTTGCAGTGATTGCACTAATTTTTCTATTGCCTGCGGCTGGTCGCCGCTCGGCTTGTAATTCGAAGAAAGTTTGAACATGCCAATTTTCATAATAGCTTGATTTGCTTTGCTAGGCAATTGGCGATATAATCATTCTAATTGGCAGCAGCGTAGCTGCCATAGTTAGCAGATAGAGCCACAATCGCAGGAGGTAGCATGCAGAACAATCAGCAGGGCGGCGGAAGCTGCGCAACGAACTCGCCGGCACCGCCAGGAGTGGAGCTGCCAGCAGGCAGCCAGCAGAACACGCGCAGCGTTTCGCAAGGCGGGACCAGCTGCGCTCCCGAAGTCACTGGTTGGGAAATCCAGCCAACGGCGCCGTAGCTGAAAGGCAGTCAGCGGCAGCACCAAGCTGTAGCGGGGTCCTCACGAAGTGAGGACCCCTTTCTTATCCTTTGAATCCAGCTTATAATTGATTTATGATCGCGTATTTGAAAGGCAAAGTAATCGGCAAAGGTGAAAATTATATTGTTGTCGAGAATAACGGCATTGGCTATAAA
>CAZLFS010000027.1:0-7563 GCA_964559005.1 uncultured Candidatus Saccharibacteria bacterium | reverse complement strand
GTATAATTGATATTTCCTTTTATATTTGCACCGGGACCAAGTACAAAACTTCTTTGCACTGTGCCATCTATATTGCCATCAACAGTTGAATTCAAATTCAACGACCCAGAAGTAATTTTAATATTGCCATGCACCGGCGCATCAACAGTAACATTGCCACCTGCTATCAACAAATCATGGGCAATGCTTGCTCTTGGCGAAACGTAAACATTTCCTCCGGCAATTACTAGATCATCGCCTACTTTGGAATTGATATTGATATTTCCGCCGGCTACGCGCAAAGATCCGCCAACGTCGCCGTTAAGATTAACCGTGCCGCCAGCTGCAATCAGGTCATCAGCAGTGTTGCCATTAACCGTTACTGTGCCGCCAGCCACAACAGCATCCTTCGACGCACTGGCATCAACAACGAGATTTGGCCCAAACGAGTAAAGATTGCGTACAGTGTCGTTTACTGGAACGAGGTAAGTACCATTTCGGCCGCTGCTATGATCCGTATCAACGCGCAGGTCTGCGCCAAACACAGTTGGTACGGCTACAACAAACGCCATTATTGCGATAATTCCGGCAACAAGGCTGTGGATTTTCCTTGATTTTAACATGGATTTATTTCTTAATAATTCGCGATTTTATAAATTTATCTTAGTATTTCCTAGGTTTTTCCGCAAATTTGACAACGGATTTCAGATGGTATATAATTGGATTACACGCTAAATCTTGGGCGTATTTTTTTTGCTCAACAACGAGGGTGCCCCTCGGATGGCAGCCTCGGATAGGACCCTCGAACTCGAATAAGATCCGCCTCTAGGTAAAGATCTCTAACTTAATATCTAATGGTCCAAAGCCTTTTTCAATCAAAAGGGTACGGCAATCCTTAACCATCTCCGGCGCACCGCAAAGGTAAACAAGATGGTTTTTATATTGCTCACTGTACGTTGCGATAAAATTGGTGACACGACCGCGTAAGCCTTGCCAATCCCCTGCCGGTTGCGAGAGCGTTGGGAAAAAATTAAAGTTCGAATGTTTCTTTGCCAGTTCTTCGAACTCATCAAAATAAAATTGATCATTTTCTGATCTGACGCCAAAAACTAAAGTAATCTGCTTTGGAAAATTATTTGCAAGGGCATCTTTGACGATTGAGCGGAACGGCGCAATGCCAGCGCCAGTGGCAATAAACAACAAATCCTTATCAAAATTTTTTATAGTGAAAACTCCTTGCGGCGGGCCAAGTACAATTTTGTCGCCCGGTTGCATGCTCAAAACATATTTTGAGCCAATGCCCATTGGTGAGACATCAACGCAAAAAGTGAGCTCGCTGCTATTTGCCGGCGTTGAAGCCATTGAGTAAAAGCGCTTTTCCCCTTCAGGCGTAAGCAAAATTGCAAACTGCCCGGCCGTAAAAAGCATTGCCGCAGGCTCGATCAAACGGACATTAAGCTCATAAATCTTAGAACTCAATTGTTTTTTGCTAATAACTTCTGCTTGATATTCAACCATAAATATTGAAATAAATGCCCTAAAAGTATATAATATTTAGGCTTTTATTGAAAGATTGCCCGGTAGCCAAGTGGTAAGGCAGCGGCCTTTGGAGCCGCCATTCGTTGGTCCGAATCCAACCCGGGCAGCCAAATAGTTTAGCCGCTTGCAAGAGCGGTTTTATGTTATAATTGTGGCAAATTATAAATTAACAAAAATATGATTGTAGTCACAACGGAACACATTCCAGGATATAAGGTTACAGAAGTGAAGGGGGAGGTTTTTGGCCTTGTGGTCAGAAGCCGCGGCCTAGGCGGAAATATAATGGCTGGGCTTAGAAGTTTGATTGGCGGGGAAATACATGAATACACTTCCATGTTGGAAGACGCGCGCAAGCAGGCCATAGATCGTTTGGTTGTAAACGCAACCGCGATGGGCGCGAATGCGGTGGTTATGATGCGCTTTGACTCCAGTGAAATAGGCCAAAGTATGAGCGAGATTGTAGCTTTTGGAACTGCCGTTGTTATTGAAAAAGAATAATACAAAAGTTATACTTGCCAATTACATGTCAAAAGCATTAATTATTTATCTGGTGATAGAATTAGGCATCTTAATTTTAGCGTTCCTGTCTTATGTGTTTTGGGACAAGCGCTACCGAAAAAATCATGGCACACAAATCCCTTCCGGATTCGAAGAAACAAAAGAAGTAACCGTTGATCCAAAAACTGGAAAAAGACTAAAGGTATATTTTAATCCTACCACTGGCGCAAGATTTTATTACGAAGAAGCTAATCCGAAAAACCCATAGATTCCTAACAAAGCACCCGCTACTTCTTGTGCGGGTGCTTGCCGTTTGAAACGGCGGGGTGCTTTTTGTTCTTTGCGTCGGACCGTGCGCGAGGCGGCTTCCAATGCATCGACCGGTAATTCCGGTAGACAACAATATGGAAACAGCGCCGCGCATATTCTTGCGTTACCCAACCCTGGCCAGTACGCATCAGCCCATAAGACACTCTGCGCATCCAGCGCACTTCGGCCTTGGACATCTTTCTCCAAGAAATGTCCAGTGCTGAACCGGTCAGATGCAGTGATGCAAGCTCGCCAGTGTCCGAAGCTGCGTTGCGGTTGAGCTTGCGCAGCTTGCGCTGATCAACCGAAGGCCGAACTGCGGAAGTGACCACTAAGGGTTTGAGCGGCTTGCCGAATGCGCGCAGCAGTGAATCATGCTCGCGCGCGAGATCCTGGAGCAGCCGGGCTGACCACGGCCTGGTGTATGCCCGGTACGCGGGCATTGTCGGGTGGACTGACTGGCTACGCGGGATCGGCACAAGCAAGTGCTTGCTGACGAAACGGTTGAGCTCGTCGCGATCATCAATGCGATCGAGATCTTCGCGATCCGCTTCATCATTTTCAGCTTTGATGATTTGGCGCGAACCACGCAGCGTCGGCATTGGCATGGGCGGCGCTTGAGCCTGTGCCCGCGGGGCTGATGTAATGCCGAAAGTGGAAAGCATCAGCAGCAGTACGACGCAAAAAGCTTTCATGGTCCCTCCCATTAATTGTCTGATGCAGCCGTTTTTGCTGAACTTGCTGATCAAATCACAATACCATAAAAGCCGTGCTTTGTCAACAAAGCTAAACTTTCAAATTTTTCAAATACTCCGAAAATTCGCCGCGCAAATCTTCGTGTTTTAAGCCGAACTCCACAACTGTTTTCAAATATTCAAGCTTGTTGCCGCAATCGTGGTATTTTGCGTTCGCAATTTCCAATACGTGCAGCTTTCTGCCGCGCTTTAGCAAGGTAGCCACAGCATCAGTGGAATTATTTTCCGTGCCAGCCGGTAAATTTTTCATATTTTCTTCAATAGCATCAAACAATTCCGGTTCATATAAATAACCGGAAACCAAAGCGTAATCAGAATTTATCACGCCAGATCCTGGCTTCTCATAAATTTTTTCCAACTCTAGAACGCCTTTATCGATTTCTTTGCCGACTGCATAGCCATAGCGTTCATAATCCTCTGGCTTGCTGGTGCGGACGCTGCCTAAAATTCCTGCGCCGCCGTATTTTTCATAAGCAGCAACAAGCTGCTGCGCGCGCGTTGGTGACGCCTCAATAAAATCATCGCCCCACAAGACTAAAAACGGCTCGTCGCCAATAAAATCCTTGGCATTCCAAATCGCTGTCGCATTGCCAAGCGGCCCTTTTTGGCGCAAGTAGTAAAAATTTGCCAAATTTGAAATGCGGCGGATTTCTTCTAAAGCTTCAAGTTTTTTCGCTTCCTGCAGGCGCTGCTCCAACTCAAATGGATAATCAAAATGGTCTTCAATGGTACGCTTGAACCAGCCGGTGACAATGATAATGTCTTCGATGCCTGCGGAAACTGCATCCTCAACAACATATTGGATGATTGGCTTGTCGACAATTGGCAGCATTTCTTTTGGCTGCGCTTTGGTCGCTGGCAGGAAGCGCGTGCCATAACCAGCTGCGGGAATGATTGCTTTGCGAATTTTTTTCATAAATTTAGACTAATTCACCGCCAAAAACCTCCAACGCTGCAGAAGCCGCATCGGAAACATCTTTTTCTTCTTTTTCAACGAGAACACTTAATGAAAATTCGGTTTTGAAATATTCACTAAGCACATTCAGCAGCGCTGCGCGGTTTCTCGGATTTTCCAGGCTATCTTTATGGAATTTGTACGCGCAAACAAAAGTAATGTTATTATTTTCGACGCTGCGGATCTGGGTTGTTTTCATGATCGCGAAAAGCGTGCTTGCATTTTCGCGCAGCTTTGACATTAATTCCGGCCACGCCGCGTCCAGCTGCTCTTTGGCAATCAACGGTCCGGAAACATTTTGTGGTTCCGCTGCTTGCGTTACCACTTTTTCAGCGTTTTTTTTTACCTGATTTTCAGATGGCTGCAGATGCGCAGATTGCTGGGTAGGACGTTGAGTGCTTGCTGCCCCTGTCTCGCCTGCCACCGTGCTTGAGGGCGCTTGTGCAGCCCCTGGCGCAAGACAGCCTTCTGCGGCAGCAATTTCTAAAGGCAACTCTGCATTTGGACTGGTTTGAAAATCTTTATTTGCCCGCAAAAATAAACGGATAACATATAGCAGCTGATTCGGTTTGATCTCTTTTGCTTGCCTGGTTAAATTTTTCTTCTGGTTCTCATCTAAAGCAAATTCCAAATTTGCGCCCATGCTGGCTAACAAAACCTTACGCAAATATTCCAAAAAATCCTTGTTAAATTGCACCGGATCAACGCCTGAAGAAAAAAAATCCTGCAAAAAATTCAAAGCATTTTGCGCATCTTTCGCAGCAAGCAAATCTAAAAACTTTTGCGCAGAAATGACATTGGTCAAACCAAGCAAAGTTTCCGTTTGCTGCAAATTTGCTTTGCCGAAAGACGCCAGCTTGTCCAAAATTGATAAAGCGTCACGCACGCTGCCCTCTGAAGCATTAACAATCAATTGCAAGCTTTGATCATCGACTTCAAGCTTTTCTTTTTTTACAATTTCTTTAAGATGCTTAAGCAGCGCGGCATTATCAATCCTTTTAAAATCAAAACGCTGCGTGCGCGAAATAACTGTTGCTGGAACTTTGTGGATTTCAGTGGTTGCCAAAATAAAAATCGCGTGCGCCGGCGGCTCTTCCAAAGTTTTGAGCAAGGCATTAAACGCGCCTTTGGAAAGCATATGCACCTCGTCGATAATAAACACTTTGTATTTTGCTGAAGTTGGCGAAAATTTAAGATGCTCGATTATTTCGCGGATATTTTCAACGCCAGTATTTGATGCAGCATCAATCTCAACCAAATCCAAGCTGGTGCCATCCAAAAAGGCTTTGCAAGAACTGCATTTGTTGCATGGTTCGCCGTCTTTCTGTTTTTCGCAGTTAACCGCGCGCGCCAAAATTCGCGCCACAGAAGTTTTGCCAGTGCCGCGCATGCCCGTAAACAAATAAGCGTGCGCAAAAGAACCACTTGCAACTGCATTGCGCAAAGTGGTTTTTATATGCTCCTGGCTGATAACTTCGGAGAAATCCTTTGGCCTATAATCGCGGTATAAGGCTGCCATGAATTAAGTATACCACGCTCTGAAAAAATGCCGGAATGGAGCTTATGCCGGCGGTTCCAAATCGTGATGATGCTGGAAAACAATGACTTTATAGCCGATAAAATTCCAAAAAAGGCCAACAGCGGTGCCGCAAAGGGCGCCAAGGCTAGGCCAGAATTTTTGCAGGCCATATACAGGGGCAATGCGGTCGACAAAGGATCCGGCAACATTAACGTTAATCAAAAAAGCAATAATGCTGATTGTAAAAAATTGCGCAATCTCCCAGTGCGTTTGCTTTTTCTTATGCCCGGCAAAAGTCCAATGCTTGTTCATCCAATAGCTATTTGATGTGGCAGCAATAAAAGCAATGCTTTTATACACGCGGTAGATCGGGCCAGCATAGCCTTGGTGTGTAATATGGATCAGTAAATTCAAAACCAGCAGATCAATGCCAGTATTGATTACGCCAACAACAATAAAAGTTTGAATTTGCTTGCTTAAATTAGATTTCGCCCATTTCCGTTTCATCGTCACCCGTCCTTCGCTTAATAGCTTCACCCATTTCCTGGTCAGCCGGATGTTCGCCGTTTGCCTTGATCACATTTTCTACTGCTGCCCATGCTGATTCATGGTCTTTCGGCAAAACAATTGTTACTTGATCGCCTGGTTCTGCCTTGAAATATGTTAATGAGGCGAGCAAAACGCGGTAAGTTTTGCCATCGGCAACCACTTTATAATCGCCTTTCTCGTCCTTACTCAATGTGCCAATAATTTTTCTGCGCTCAACCGGGCCGATTTGCTTATAAATAAAGGAGCCGTCTTCTGCAATGGTCAGTTTCAAAACGTCGCCTTCAACAAGTTTGCTTTTTGAAGCATAGTTTGCCGGCACAGGATAATGCTTGCCATCCGGACCGATCATATTTTGCCCGTCAAAAACACCTTCGATAATTTTACCGCCTTCGGATACGCTTAAACCCTGCGCCCGTTCTGTCAAAACCCCTCTGTCTTCAGAAGTAATTTCCTTGCCGCCCATCATTTCTTTAAGCAACTGCTTAGCTGAACGGATATTTTTTTCCGCAGAATCAACCATCTGCGCAATCAATGCCAAATTTGATAATTTATCCATTTATTTTCCTTTATTAACTGTTGTATTTTTGTTTGGATTTTCGCTAACCCTTTTATTTGTGTATCAAGATTGGAAGCCCAATACAATTTCTATTGTACCAAAACAGCTCTTTTAAAGCAAAAAGCCTTATTTAAAGGCTTTTTTGCGGTTTTCCACCCCCTGTAGATAACTCGCCTAGCTACCAGCTACGAGCTACTAATTAGATCGTTCGACGCTTGCTGGGCCGGCGTGCATCATTTCTGCGACTTGGCTTGCTTCCATAATTTGTGCTTCAACTTCAGAGCGCGGCCTGCCGTATTTCATGCGTGAAAGCTCACGAATAAGCCTGGCAATATCTTCAGAACCGCCTTGAGCTGGCGGATAAGTGCTCATATTAAACGGCTTCGAAGCAGTGCCGTTGATCATCAGCTTAACGTAAGCATTAAAGCGGTCAATATTTACCAAATCGAAATCATTAAAAGTTGGCGCAAATTCTTTTGCCATCGTTTCAGCATCTTCAACACCAATGCGGAAGCAGATTTCCGTGCCAGCATTGCCAAAGACCGCGTCGCGCACATCTTTGCTGCCTGCGCCTTGCGCGCCGCCCTCTTGTTCTAACTGGCCCAAATACTGATGCGCAATAATTAAATTCAAATGATATTTACGCGCTTCAGATAAAATTGATGAAAAAGCATCAGTAATAAAATTCTGAAACTCATCAACATACAAATAAAAATCCTTGCGCTCTTCTTCGTGCGGAATATCTGTGCGCGAAAGCGCTGCCATTTGAATTTTAGAAACAATAATCAAGCCAAGCAATTTTGAGTTGATTTCTCCGGTTTTGCCTTTTGCCAAATTGATCAGCAAAATTTTGCCTTTGTCCATAACTTCGCGGAAATCAAAGCCGGATTTTGGCTGGCCGATT
>CAZLFS010000026.1:0-7677 GCA_964559005.1 uncultured Candidatus Saccharibacteria bacterium | reverse complement strand
CTGCTCGGCGTTCTTTCTAGCCTAATAGCTATACGCAGGCATCTAAGAGTTTAATATTTGCAATTTTTTGCTAGGGCGTTATAATGAAAAAGAGCCAAAAACCTCTCAAGCGCAGAGGTATTTTTATTGGATGATTTATGAGAGTAGTATTTCAGAAAGAGCTGCCCGGAATTGCAAAAAAAGGAGAGGTTAAGGACTTTAACGATGGCTATGCCCGCAATTTTCTAATTGCAAAGGGATTTGCAATTCAAGCAACGCCGCAGCTCATTAATAAAATCCAAAACGAGGCAAAGCAGAATCAGGAAAAAGAAAAGCGGGAAATAGAGCATGCAGAGCGCTTTAAAGCTGATTTAGACAAGCGCACTTTTACGATTAAAGTGAATGTTGGCAATAAAAATCAGATCTACGGATCGATCCATGAGAAAGATGTTATTACGCGCATTAAAGAAAAAACTGGCCGCGAATTAGATAAAGGCCAAATTGTCCTGCCAAAGCATTTAAAGGAAGTAGGCGAACATCAATTTGAAATTAAATTAGGCCACGGAATTGTGGCGAAACCGAAAATTAAACTAGAAGCTAATCAATAAAATAATGGCAAATAAGAAAAAAAAGTTCCGCAACCGTGCCGCAAAATCCCGCCCGCGCGCAAAAGCAAAATCAAATCCAAAGTTCGTATTTATTTCCGGAGGTGTTATTTCCGGCATTGGCAAGGGCATTACCTCTGCTTCGCTATCTGCAATTTTAAAATCCAAAGGGTATGCAATTTCGCCGGTAAAAGTTGATATGTATTTGAACCAGGATGCTGGCACGATCAGGCCGCAAGAGCACGGCGAAGTTTTTGTCACTGATGACGGCATTGAAACTGACCAGGACCTTGGCCATTACGAAAGATTTATTGACCAGCCGATTTCGCGCGCAAATTACATTACCACTGGGCAAATTTATGGCGAAGTTTTGCGCAAAGAACGCGCGTTTGAATACAATGGTGAAGATGTTGAAGCAATCCCGCATGTTACCGATGAAATTATCCGCCGTTTTAAACTCGCTGCAAAGGGCGCAGATATTGTTATGATTGAGCTCGGCGGCACAGTAGGCGAATATCAAAACGGCATATTTTTTGAAGCAAGCCGCATTTTAAAGATGCGCCAGCCAGAAGATGTTTTGCATATTCATGTCGCTTATTTACCAGTGCCTTCGCACCTCGGTGAAATGAAATCAAAACCAGTGCAGCAATCAGTGCGCACTTTAAATTCCATGGGCATTGAGCCGGATCTTGTTGTTGGCCGTTCTGAAGCGGTAATGGACCAGCGCAGAAAAGAGCTTGTTGCGCTGTATTGCAACGTTGATAAGAAATCTGTTTTATCAAATCCGGATGTTAGCACAATTTATGAGGTGCCATTGGTGCTCGATGCGCAAAGAGCCGGTGAAATCATTCTTGAAAAACTGGGATTGAAGCCGGGCAAGAAAGATATGGTTGAATGGCGCGCTTTGTTGCGCAAAATTAAAAATATCGGCAAAACTTTGAATATTGCTGTGGTTGGCAAATATTTTAATACTGGCAATTATGAGCTTGCCGACTCTTATGTTTCAGTGATCGAATCAATCAAGCATGCTTCCTGGGCGAATAAAGTTAGCGCAAAATTAACCTGGATAGATGCAGCAAAAATAGAAACAGAAGGCGCAAAAAACATTCTTAAGGATTTTGACGGCATAGTTGTACCAGGCGGATTTGGCAGCCGGGGAACAGAAGGCATGATCGAAGCAATTCGCTATGCCCGCGAAAACAAAGTCCCGTATCTCGGTTTGTGTTATGGCATGCAAATGGCAACCATCGAGTTTGCACGCAATGTTGCAAAGTTTAAAAACGCAAACACCACCGAAGTTGATGTGGACAGCAAGCACCCGGTGATTCATATTATGCCAGACCAGGAAAAGAAGCTTTTGGTTAAGGATTATGGCGGTTCAATGCGCTTGGGCGCCTGGGATTGCGTGTTGAAAAAAGGATCGCAAGTTGAGGCGCTATATGGCACCCGCAAGATTAGCGAGCGCCACCGCCACCGTTATGAATTTAATAATAAATACCGCGCGCAGCTAGAAAGGGCGGGCCTGGTAGTTTCGGGTACGACTCCGGACGGCAAGCTTGTTGAGATAATAGAACTGGCAGATCATCCGTTCTTTGTTGGCTCGCAATTTCATCCAGAGTTTAAATCTCGGCCGTTAAATGCCCACCCGTTGTTTAAAGGTTTTATTGCGGCAATTTTGAAAAATCAAAAAGATTTTGAAAAGCAAAAACAGATTGAATTGAGAAAAAAGCAAAAGGCAAAATTAGAAAAAGTTTTGGCAAAAGTCTAGAGGTAAAATAAATTGCGCATATAACAAAGCCCCGGCAGATGCCAGGGCTGTTGTTTTACAGATCGAGCGGAGGATGTGTAGGAGGGTGTTAACGGAGTGCGATTCCTCCGTGCGGCCATCCCGCGCTCTTCGCGTCGAGCTCGTTCAGCACTCCTTCCCAGTAGTCGCTCTGGAGGTAGCCGAACTCTTGTGCGAGGCAAAGTGCTTCGTGCAGTTGGCTGCGCAGGACCGGCTCGCACTGGAGCATGCAAAGCTTTTCGTCGACGCACTGCTGCATCGCCGGCTCGTGCGGCCGGGGGTTGAAGTTGAACATCTCTGCGAATTGCCGTTCTCCGCGGCGGAGAGCCCAGGAGCGGAAGCTGACCAGTCCGATCATCATTGCTGCCCCGACGAACGTCCCGAGTAGTGCTGCGGACAAGGTGTTGTCGCCCAAATCTGTGAGCATAAATCCTCCAGCTCGTGATATGCTAATTATGGCATATGCTAAGCAATTTGTAAAGGCATTGAAAACGGATACTCGAATTTTAGTAGGCAAATTTAAAACCCCTCAAATGAGGGGCTTAAGGCTGTTCAATTACTTGGTTGTGAGTACGTTTACTACTCGGGTTTTTCCGAGTTGACCGTTAAAACGTCGAACTTTTTTGGTGCTAAATTTTACAACACCGTTTGCGAGAGCATAAAGAGTGCTGTCGCTACCCATTCGAACGTTTTGGCCTGCTCTGAATTTGCTACCGTGTTGGCGAACAATGATGTTGCCAATGCTGACTTTCTGTCCACCGAATATTTTTACTCCAAGTCTCTTGGAAACGCTATCACGACCTAGCGAGGTTGAACCACCGGCTTTCTTATGTGCCATATGTTTTTAATTTTTAATGAAGGTGATGATTTCGCGAGCGACGATTTGGTCTTTGCGATCGTAAATCATGGAGTTACGATCAGTGACCTTTAGGAACGGCATTATTTGCCGGACCTGTGCAGGGAAATGATCTACAATATTGTACCCTAAAGCAGTGATAAAGTCAACGCTTGGCAGCATTTCGTAGCGGCTAATGCCGGTCTTATAAGCTGGTACGCAAATTACGGCATGGGCGCCCCTTGGCAATAGCTTTGTAAACTGCTCAAAAGCAGTTTTCCATAGTGCTTTGCATTGCTCAAAATTCTGCGAAATTTCGTCTAGTTTTGGCAGTTCGGTATACATAGGGCCAAGGTAGCCTTCTGTTACTATAGAAGCGATTTTTTCGCCTTTAAAGAGCTCTGAAATATTGGCTACATCAGCAGTTTCCAGGCGGTATTTCCCAGGCGGTATTTTGTAACGATTCCTAAACCATTCGAGGTTTTGTTCCGAGCCTTTTATGGCAAATTTGGATATATCTGAACCATAAGTTTTGTAGCCTAATAAAATCCCTTCCTGAAGGATTGTGCCAATGCCGCAAAATGGGTCAAGAATTATGCACCCTTTTGGTGTCTGCGCGAGATTAATCATTATTTGGGCGACTTTTGGCGGGATCATGCCTTGCTTTTCATCGCGAACAGGGCGTTGGTAATCGCGTCGGCCATAATCTTCAAAGTCTTGGACGCTTAGAGTTTTGCCAACATACACCCGGTCGATTCCGGCAATGACCACAATTTCTGCACCCTTTTGCAGCAAAAGATTTTTTGTGACAGCAACTGATGCAAGCGTTAAAGAATTGTACTCCGGCAAAACTGCGCGCAAAGAAGCGCCTTCATCTTGCAAGCCTTTTTTAATGAACATACCCAAGCGTTTTGGCTCGCCAAAAGCTTTAATGTGCGGATCAAGCAGATAAATGCTAATGCCAAACTGTTTTTTCCCTGAATAATCCTTGAAATAATCTTTTTTTAATCTCGATGGTTTAAAATAGTTCTGCAATGCAAAATTAATCGAGTCTTGCTCTCGCTTCTTAATGAAATCTATGATCTTAACTATTTTAACAATTCCACCAAGTTCGCGTTGGATTTTCTCTACATCAATTTGTGTTTGTGTTTCAATGATTACAACCTCGATCGATGCGGTCAAGATTGTAAATTCCAGTTGATGCCGTTTCAGAACTTCTAAAAGTTCTGCCACGGATAATGTATATACCCTCCCTAGTATAAATGCGTAATGCATATAATATTTAATTTTGTCTAAAAACTATGATAAAAAAATTTTTTTCGGAAAATAAGCCAAAAATTATTTTAGCTGTCGCGGCAGTAATTACGTTTGTGTTCGGATTTAGCACTGCTTTGTTATCCCAAACACACGCGCTTCAAAGTAATAATACGCCGTTTAAGTCTTTTAATCAATCAAAGTATAGTAAGACAGACCCTGCTTGCCCAGTTAAAGCTAAGACAACTAAAAGGGGCCGCAAGAATTATTATTTGCCCGGAAGCATGCTTTATGGGCGTTTGAAGAATCCACAGTGTTTTGCTGATGAGACTTCAGCTCAAGCCGCAGGGTTTGTGAAGTCGCGCCGGTGAGGGTGCCCCTCGGACGATACCTTCAGATGGTACCCTCGGGCGGTAGCCTCATAAAAAAGCCCCACCGGTGGTGTTCCGGTGGGCTGGTAATGCACTTCGCTCCGCTCTTGAGGCTTAGAAATGGCCCGCGAGCTCGGGAATGCGCGCTTCGGCGGTGAGCCGAGGCACCGAGCAGTAGAACGCCTCTGCATCTTCTCCGGATTCGGAAAAGAGGTAGAAGGCGATCGAATCGCGGTGGTGGTTCGTGTCACGAACCAGCTGGTCTTCGTTGTCGCGCTCCCCCTCGGGAAAGCGCAGATCGAACAGCGCCTTGCTGATCGGGAAGCGGCTGCAGTTTGGCTTGCCTGCGAAGACTGCTTCGTGCGGCAGCAACGGCTCTCCGCTCGTGATGCACTGGAACGTTTGCACGCCCTTGGTGACCCGAAGGCTCGGTACAGACATTCTGGCTGCGGCTGCTGGTGCAGTCATGGTTCCTCCGATTAGTTTTGGTGGTGGGCGTGCGCTTCCGCGCTTCTGTAACAAGATTATATGTTATAACCAAATTGCTTCAGCGTCAAGGCTGGTAAAAATTTTGGAAGTAGGGGATAATATGGCATATGCTTCCAAAAGTTAAAAAAGTTAAGAAAAATATATATCTCGACCACGCTGCCACAACTTATTTGTTGCCTGAAGTGGAGCGAGCAATGCAGCCTTTTTGGCGCGAAAAATTTGGCAATCCTTCTTCACTTTATGCACAGGGCCGCGAAGCAAAAAAGGCAATTGATAGTGCTCGCGCGCAGATTGCCGCGATTTTGAATTGCCGTCCGGATGAAATTGTTTTTACTGCCGGAGGAACCGAATCGATTAATACTGCAATAATTGGCCTAGTTGTTGAACACTTGCTTTCTGCGAAGAATCCAAAAAAGCCGCACATCATAACCACAACAATTGAACATCACGCTGTTTTAGAAAGTTTTGCTGCGATGAAAATGGGCGCGGAAGTTACGTATGTTCGCGTTGATGGCCAGGGTTTTGTTGACCCTGCTGATGTGCTTAAAGCAGTGCGGCCAAATACAATTTTGGTTTCAGTGATGTATGCTAACAACGAAATCGGCACGGTTGAGCCAATAGCACAAATCGGCGCGCAGCTCCACAAATTAAATCTTGAACGCGCAAAAAAGAAACTGCCGGAAATTTTTTTCCATAGCGATGCATGCCAAGCAGCCGGAGCGCTCGATTTGAATGTGCAAAAATTAAATGTTGATCTATTAAGCTTAAATGCTAGTAAAATTTATGGTCCAAAGCAGGTTGGCTTACTTTATGTTCGCAAAGGAGTAAAAATCTATCCGATTATTCATGGCGGCGGCCAAGAAAAGAGCCTCCGTTCAGGAACAGAGAATGTGCCTGGCATAGTTGGTTTTGCAAAAGCTTTAGAAATCAGCCAGAAGAATCGGCTCAAAGAAAACAAACGCCTGCGCTTATTGCGCAATTATTTGATTGCACAAATATTGAAGAAAGTGCCGCAAGCATATTTGAATGGGCCATCAATTGGAAGTGATTCCGAAAAAAATGTTTTGCGCCTGCCAAATAATGTAAATTTTTCCTTTCCTGGTGTAGAGGGTGAGGCTTTAATGTTATACCTTGATTCTTATGGGATCGCATGTTCAACCGGATCTGCGTGTTCTTCAACAAGCCTCGATCCATCGCATGTCATCCTAAAAATTGGCAGGCCTTATGAATACGCCCATGGCAGTATGCGTTTTTCGCTTGGCCGCTCCAATTCCAAAAAAGACCTTGATTATTTAATGCAAATTTTGCCGGATCTGGTCGCAGCATTGCGCAAAGTTGAGCAATTGGACACAAAAGCGCTAAAATAGGTTATGGAAAATTCAGGAATCACAATTGAACAGGCAATCGTGCCAGAAATTGCGGAAATTGTTGAAAAGCAAATCGATCTGATTCGGCCTGTAGTTATTGCACATGGTGGGGGAGCGGAAATTCTAAAAGCGAACAGCGAAGAAGTGGTCATTGGCATTAAGGGCCATTGCGCCGGCTGCCCGATCGCGCCAATCACTTTTGGCAAAATTTTGGATAAATATATCCGTCGCGCATTGCCAGATATAAAAAAAGTAAGCTACGAGGAGATTAACTAATGCCAGGAAAAATAAAGTATTTAATGGTTGACCGAGAATTGTGTATTGGCGCTGCATCTTGTGTCGCAATTTATCCGGATGTTTTTCAGCTTGATGACGAAAACAAAGCTGTAATCTTGAGAAAGAACGGCGTGCGCACATCAGAAAAAACTGACGTCGATATGCTTGAGGTCAGCGCTGTGGATGACGATATCTTGCTTTTGGCTGCACAAAGCTGCCCGACGCTTGCAATCTATTTGTACGATGCAGATGGCAACCAAATTTACCCTGCTTAAGCACAAAATCTTCTTTTGCGCTATAATTAGCGCAAAGGATGCTTGAAAGAAACAAACATCACCATTTAAATAAACACCCATTCCATAGGCGTTTGCTGTACTACATTTTAGCGATTACGCTTTTGGTGTTTTTTGTTATGCTTTTGGGTTCAGTGCAGGGGATTAAGCCTTCTTTTGAAGATTTTTTTTCACATGTGCACCCGCAGCTGCTTATCATGTACTCCCTTTATACGCTGCTGCGCTTGCTGATAGCCTATGTGCTCGGATTATTTTTTACTTTTACAATCCTGCTCATAATCCTTTCGCACAAGAAAGTTGAAAACTTTTTCGTGCCGATTTTTGATATTTTGCAAAGCGTGCCAGTGCTGGCATTTTTTCCTTTAATCATCATTGCTTTTGCGCGTTTCCATTTGCCTGAACTCGCCGCACAAATTGTTTTG
>CAZLFS010000025.1:4696-7854 GCA_964559005.1 uncultured Candidatus Saccharibacteria bacterium | reverse complement strand
TGGGGCTGCGGCTTAATTTTGCCAGAAAAATATTGATCAGTTGCTTCAATAATTAATTTCTTTGCTAAGCCGAGCAGTTTTAATTCCAGTTCGATGAAAGTATCTTTTTCTTCAATTTCAATTGTTTGTGCGCATAATATCGGGCCGTGGTCCATTTCCTTGTCCATAAGCATGATGCTTACTCCGGTTTCTTTGTCGCCATGCAAAAGCGCGGCTTGGATTGGCGATGCGCCGCGATATTTTGGCAAAAGCGATGGATGAATATTGATTGCTCCTTTCGGTGCCAGATCAAGAATCGATTGCGGGATTATTTTGCCGTAAGCAATGACCACGAAAATTTCCGGGTCTGCGCTGGCAATTCGAGCTGCGACTGTCGAATCTTTAAAATTCGCCGGCTTGATGATGGGTAAATGCAATTGCTCGGCAAGATTAGCAACGGGGGACTGCTGAATTATTTTTTTCCTGCCAACCGGTTTGTCTGGTTGTGTGACAACCAGAACAAGATCGTGTTCATCTTTTAATACCTCAAGAATCCCGGCTGAAAAGCGTGATGTGCCAAAAAATGCAATTCTCATAGCAATTGTACTAATTTCCTTAATATTTCTGCTAAATACTTACAGTTTTCTAAAGCGTCATGCTCTTTTTCCCTGCGCAATTTTAGATAAGCGCCAGCTGTTTCCGCAGTTGGAATTTTGCGGATGTTTTGTTTGCTCAAAAAGAAATAACCAAGTGTCCAAAGCTCCAAAACATGATAATCAAATTCGTAAGGGATTTGCGCGCGCTTAAATGCCTGCTGCAAGAAATTAACGTTAATTAAATTTTGGCTGGCCAAAGTGACGTTGGAAGGAAACTGGCTTGCAAAAGTCGCAATCACCGGCTTTAAAGCAGGAGAGTGCATCCACAATTCTTTTGGAATGCCCAATATTTGCACAATCTGATCATTCGTGGTTTGCGAAAATGAAAAACGGATATACGAATTAAAAAAGCTTTTTTCAAGCAGGTTGTCTTTGTCCAGTAATATTGCTGCCAGCTGGATCGGAAAATCCTTTTCAGGATTCGGTCCAGTGGTTTCAACATCAATCAGCAAAATATCGCGTGCAAATTTCATTTGGCCAACTCTTTTCCTTCGGTATATTTTTTTATCTTATCAATAATTAAAACGCCGTTGACATGGTCAGTTTCGTGCTGGATCACTTTTGAAAGCAAGCCGTCGCATTCAACTTTTATTGTTTTGCCGTTGATGTCCTGACCGCTAAAAACGATCTTTTCAGGGCGGGAAACAATGCCAAAAACGCCTGGAATGGAAAGGCAGCCTTCTTCCATATCTGTCTTTTTGCGCGACGCAGAAATAATTTTTGGATTGATAACCGCGAAAGCAGGCACGCCTAAATGCTCCAAATTCACAACAATGACCTGCAAGCTTTCGCCGACTTGCGGCGCGGCCAAGCCAATGCCGTTTGCGCCGCGTACGGTATCAAACATGTTTTTGACCAGCTTCTTTTGCGCGGGCGAGAGGGGAAAGGACAATTCTTTTCCTTTTGTGCGTAAAATTTTATCCGGATATTTTTTAATTGGAAGCATCATGCTTTAAGTTTTCCTTTTTAACAAGAAATGCAAACAGTGCGCCGGGTTTTTTGGCATTTCCTTCCAGCACTTCTCCGGCGATGCGCCGCAAAACATTATGGTCGTATTTTTCTGCCATTTTTAAATAGAAACCAAAACGTTTAGGTTCGTTAAGGCGCCTGGACAGTTCGTCAGCAAGAACGTGGTTTTCAGAATGCAAAAACTGCGATTTTTTCGGCTGCTGCGCGTATTTTTGCTTAAGTTTCTTATCTATTTCCATGTAAGGATTATACAGTAAATATTAGCGAAATTCCATAGAAAATGGTAAAATAAGTCGTCATATGAAAGTAGAAATATTGGGTATTAAAATTGATAACCTGACCCGCGTTCAGCTGCTTGAAATTCTGGCTGGGCGCATTAAGGAAAACGTCCGCTCTTTTATCGTCACGCCTTATGGCGAAACATTTCACGCCGCTTTTAGTGATTATCGTTTTAAAGATATTTTAAACAGCGCCGACTTCGCAATTCCGGACGGGATCTCCGTGCAATGGCTGTCATATTTTTTATCGATCCCTTTGCGCGCAAAAGGCTTTTACCCAAAAATTTTAGAAGCTTTTTGGCAAATAGTTTATTCCGGCGCGCAAATCTTGCTTAACCCGCACAAAATACGCCAATTTATACCGGAGAAAATTTCTGGTTCAGATTTCTTTTGGGATTTGATCAAGCTTTCGGTTGAAAAAAACTTTACGGTTTATTTGCTTGGCGGATTTGGCGATACGCCTTTTATCGTTGAGCAAAAAGTAAAGCAGCGCTTTCCAAACGCGCGCGTTGTCGGCGTTTCAAACCGCGCGCCAAGCGACCCGGCATTAATCGAAGAAATCAACCGCGCAAATCCGGACATGCTGCTGGTTTGTTTTGGTCCGGTAAAACAGGAAAAGTGGATTGACGAACACTGGCGCCAATTAAGCACCCGCATGGCAATTGGCCTCGGCGGCACTTTTGATTATGTTGCAGGAAAGAAAAAATCTCCGCCGCATATGATCCGCAACATTGGTTTGGAATGGCTCTACCGCTTATTTACGCAGCCAAAAAGATTCAAGCGCATTTGGAATGCTACTTTTGGTTTGATTCGTGGCGCAATTCGTTACAAAGTTTTCAGCTCAATGCCAATGCGCGAAAATGTTGTCGGAGTAATTTTAAATAATAATGGCGATGCGCTGGTCGCGCGCCGGATCACAAAAAATGATTCTGCTATCATGCCCGGCGTGCATTGGCAGTTTCCGCAAGGCGGCGTTGACCGTAATGAGCCAAAAGATTTGGCAATTATGCGAGAATTACACGAAGAGCTTGGCACGACAAAATTTGAAATTATTGGCCAGGCAAATGCAACGCACACTTATCATTGGTGGCATCCGACTAGGCCGCTTTGGGGTAACCGCTTAAAATACACGGGCCAGCATCAAACTATTTATTTTTTGCGTTTTACCGGCATTGATTCAGACATCAAGTTGGACCACAAAGAATTTGATGAATTTAAATGGGTTAAATTAGATGACCTCAAGTCAGTTATGCATCCGTTTAGGCATCAGATGCTT
>CAZLFS010000025.1:0-4686 GCA_964559005.1 uncultured Candidatus Saccharibacteria bacterium | reverse complement strand
GCTTGATTTGATTTGGATTGATTTGCATAAAATTCTTTACTAGCACTATGGAAACTCGTACACGGTTTGCGCCAAGCCCAACAGGATACTTGCATATCGGCTCATTGCGCACTGCGCTGTTTGCATTTTTGTTTGCGCGCCACAACGGCGGCAAGTTTATTTTACGCGTCGAAGATACAGACCAAGCGCGTTTCATTGAAGGCTCCATCGAAAAGCTGATCAAAGCCTTAGCTTACATGGGCCTTGAATATGACGAAGGCTTGTACTTAGATAATGGCAAAATAATTAGCCAGGGCGAGTTCGGACCGTATTTACAATCAGAGCGCAAGCAAATTTATAAAGAGTATGCTGAAAAATTGGTCAAAAGCGGGCATGCTTATCGCTGTTTTTGCGATGAAAAGCGGCTCGAAGAACTACGCAAGGAACAGGCGGCGCTGAAAAAGCCAACCCAATATGATCGCAAATGCCGTTACTTAAGTGCTGCTGAAGTTGAAGCCAATTTAGAGGCGAAAAAACCTTACGTCATAAGACAAGCCATTCCCGAAGAGGGGCAAACCGTTATAAAAGACCTTGTTTACAAAGACATTGTTTACGACAACAAAGTTTTAGATGACCAGGTGCTGCTAAAATCAGACGGTTTTCCGACTTATCATTTGGCGGTTGTCGTTGACGACCACCTAATGCAAATATCCCATGTTATCCGCGGCGAAGAATGGATTCCATCTACGCCAAAGCATATTTTGCTTTACAAAGCATTTGGCTGGGATGCACCAGCCTTCGCGCATTTGCCTTTGATTTTAAACAAAGACCGTTCCAAGCTTTCAAAGCGCCAGGGCGATGTCAGTGTTGAAGATTATTTGGCCAAAGGTTATTTAAAAGATGCTTTGATTAATTTTGTGGCATTGCTTGGCTGGAATCCCAAAACTGACCAGGAAGTTTTTTCAATGCAAGAGCTTATCGAGCAATTTGATCTGGCAAAAATAAACAAAGCCGGCGCTGTTTTTGATGTTGAAAAACTTGATTGGTTAAACAACCTTTATATCCGTAAAAGCAACATCAAAGACCTTATAGAAATGTCTTTGCCGTATTTGGAACAATCGGGACTGGTAAAAAAGAGCAACAATGAATTTAAAGCTGCATCCGGGAAAGTCGTGCAAATGAATTTTTTGCAAGCGGTGCTTGAATTAGAAAAAGAACGCCTGAAAAAATTGTCCGAACTAGGGGATAGCGTCAAATTTTTCTTTGTTCAGCCTAGCTACAACCCTGAAATTTTAATATGGCGCAAATCCAACTTGCAGCAGACTAGAGAAAATTTAAGGAAACTCCTGGATTATCTAAACTCTTTGGATGATTCTGATTTCGACAGGAAAAAATCTGAAGAAAAAATTAAAGAATTCATTGTTAAAAATAAACTCGATAACGGTTCAGTGCTTTGGCCGCTGCGCGTTTCTTTATCTGGCTTAGAAAAAAGCCCAAGCCCATTTGAAATAATGGAAATTTTGCACATTGGTTACGGCAAATTCGAAATTTTGCAGCGAATTGAAGCAGCAATCAAATTGCTTGACTAAAGCCAAGGTTCATAGCCATAGCCGCTATGTTATAATTAGATGGCTATGAAATTGCAAAATTGCCGAAAAATAACAAATTCCAAACTCGCGTTAATCATAGTTTTGGTTACGCTTATTTTTGCGCCACTTACATCTTCTGCGGACCAAAATTCAGATCTTGAAGCGCAAAAAGCGGCAAAACAAGCTGAACTTAATCAGCTAAATCAGCAAATTAAACAATTTAACGAGCAGATTGCCCAAAAGCGCCAACAGGCAGCAAGCTTGAATAACGAAATAAGCTTATACAATACTGAAATTCGTTCCACCGAACTGCAGATTCAAGCTACTGAAACCAATATTGATAATACAAACTTACAAATAACCGATACGAAGCAGCAGATTGACCAAAAAACTGTCCAGATCGAAGAAGAAAAGAAACTTATTGCGCAATTAATTGCGACTATCAACCAATACGATAATACTTCTGAATTGCAATTAAGCCTGGGCAGCCAAAATTTTTCTGATTTTATGGATCAAGTTGAAGCAACCCAATCAGTAAACGGCAAAGTTTATGATTTGCTTCAACAAGTCAAAGATATCAAAGCAAAATTGCAGCAAAACGAAGATGAGTTGCAGGTAAATCTCGCAAACCTGAATAATTTACACGATCAGTTAAATCAAACCCAACTAACATTAAGCGATCAAAAATCCGCAAAGGTTCAGTTATTAACGCAAACCCGCGGCCAGGAATCACGCTATCAAAAATTGCTTTCGCAGAGCCAAGAGCAAGAAGCAAAAATCAACCAGGAACTCACTGCGCTTGATCAGCAACTGCACGGCGATAAAAGCTTTAAAAGCTTAAAGCCAATCCACGGGATTTTGCAGTGGCCAATGGATGGCGTGCTAAGCCAAGGATACGGCAACACTGGTTTTACCAAGCTTGGCTATACATTCCATAATGGCATTGATATCGCCGCCGCACCTGGCGCAGAAATTAGCGCCGCCGCAGATGGTGTAGTTTATGCGGTGGGCACAGGCCAGGCTGCATACGGAAATTGGGTTGCGGTTAAACATAGCATTACAGCAGCCGGCGGACATGCTATTATTACCTTATACGCGCACATGATAAAATTTGTGGTTTCTCCGGGCCAGGAAGTTAAAGCAGGGGATTTGATCGGCTATGAAGGCAACACTGGTAATACCTCACGCTTGCTTTATGGGCCGGACAGGGGATACCATTTGCATTTTGGAGTTTTCGATGCCGAAGGCTTCGTTGTCAATAAAGGCAAATATCCAGACATTTATGGGCCTTACGAAGTCCCAAGTGGATACACTTACAACCCATTAGACTTTCTATAATTAGTAATTGTCGGATGAAACAAAAAACAAAAAAAATAAAAATATTTACTTTAGCTTTCGCGCTGTTGCAACTCGCTTTGGTTTATTTTAATGGCGCAGCAATTCCGTTAGCCAAAGCAGCCGGTGGAACCACTGGTGATCCTTTAAGCGGACAGGTTTGTATTCCGGATAATAGCGCTGAAGGCTATAAATTTAATGTTGCGCGCTGCGTAAACAATATTTACGTTTTTTCCGTGGCAATAGCGAGCTTTATTGCCGTGATCATGTTTGTTTTTGCCGGCTATTTGTACATGTCTGGCGGATCTGAAAATGTCACTCATGCAAAACAATACATTCAGTCAACGATTGTCGCTTTATTGCTGCTGTTTGGCGCTTATTTGCTTTTGAATACAATTGATCCTAATTTGACCAGCTTCCAGCTTGGCTCATTGCCGCAAAACGCTTGCTCGGGAGATTCCTGCAATATCATAACCGGGCTGCCACCTGCGCCAGTCAATAATAATTTGGGCAGCGGCACAACAATTAATGCGCCATCTGATAATAACGGCCTGGATTCAACACAAGGACCGCCGCCGCAATCTCCAAACGGGTATAAAATAGAGGCGTGCACCAGCTGCGTCCAAATTGATAATGGCGTATTGCCCTTAAAGCCTGGCCAGCGCACTTCTGCAGGAGGACATTTTTTGGCCGCAGGCCTCGTAAGCGCTTTGTCAGCGCTTAATGCTAAACCGCATCAATATACTTGGTATGTGTCAGAACCTTGGCCTCCGACGGTAAACCACAAGGATGAATGCCATTATAAGGGCACATGCGCGGACATCTCTTTGACCAGTGATACAGCGGCGCTGGAAAATTTTTGTAGCGATATAAAGTCTGTACGCCCTTATCTAGGCATTACTAACGAGTACTATAATTTGACATTTCCAAGCAATTCACAGTGCGGACAGCCGCGAAAATTTGAAACCACAACAGCGGGCCATCTGCATGTTTACCTCATTCAAAATGGGGATTTCTAGCCGATGTTAAAATGGCAACAGATCCAGCCGATAATAAACATTCTGCTGTTAACGCTGGCTTTGTTTGGAATTTCTTATTTATCTAATCAGCAGACGTCAAAAAAAGCTGCTGGTAGCAAACAAATTAGTACATCTAATGAATTTCAGCCGCATAAGGTCCGTGATTGCGAAAACTGCATTGATATACGAGAGCTGGGCATACCTTTAAATGACAGGACTGACATTGGCAAGTATCTTGATTATGGCCTTGCGCAAAAATTAAAAAAGCTGAACGAAATAAATAGCACTTGGCATGTAAGCGAAGCTTATCCGCCAACAGTGCGCCATTTAAGCCCATGTCACAATGCTGGCACTTGTGCTGATCTGACATTTAAAAGCAATGCTAATCTAAATCGACAAACTCTTTCAAAATTGTGCGCTGATATAAGCAGCATTGGATTAAATATTTTAAATGAGTATTCCCAAAAATATTATTATGTCGGTTCAGCCTGCCCAAAACCGCAAATATTTGAGACCACGACAGGGAACAACTTACATGTGTATTAATCAGTGTATAAGCAGTTTATGAAAAGTGTAAATTTTGGAGCAGTTTTATAAGAGCAGTTTCACAAATTATACCAGAGGATTAAAAAAATTCTGAAATCAATCAGAATTTTAATTTCAAAAAAATATTAATAATGGTGGCATCTAATAAAATGAGCTTAAGTGCCGGGGCAGTGCTTTAAATGCTTTTCTGCCATCTGCTTTGTCGCATAAGATATATT